>JAEEUZ010000174.1 GCA_016290725.1 Bacteroidales bacterium
CTGGAGATCTGCGGAATAGATATTATAGATGGTCTGGATGGACTGCTGGATGACGGAATGGCTGGACATGATCACGTCGCTCTTCCGGTCGCGGCTGGACTTGGCGTCGGAAAGGATGTGAAGCTCCCTGGGATTTGCATTCACGAACTTTCGCCATAGGTCTGGATCCACCGGTGCGTTTGGCTTGGTAGGGTCCTTTTCGTAGTAGTATTCGTCAATGAAGGCTGTAATCCTGATTACGGGAATCTCTGCAGATCCACTGTCGTAGATGAAATCGCTGCTGCCGGGTGTTGCATCCTCCTTTTTGGTCTGATCGAAAATGTATTCAATCAACTGGTTGATGTCCATCAGGTCTGGGACATCCTTATCTCCTTTCCCGTCATTGTCATTTACGGTGAGCCCGGGTTTCCATTCAGGGTGGTAGTGGCTGTCTCCGGGATATGCGTGGCGCTTTTTGCTGTAAGGACACACTGTGGCGCCGGACGAATGGTCATACCATGCCTCCGTGTCAGATCCGTCCGAAGGGGCATCGGCGGCCACGGTTTTGTTCACTCCGAACTTGACCCACAGGTAATCGAGGCCACTGCCGTCATAAGTATATTCCCCCGTAACAAGGTTTTTGGTGATAACTGGCCCGCCCTCGCCGAAAGGAGTCTTGACATACCAGGAGAATTTATTCTGGTCGAGATGGGGCCGGTAATCAAATGTAATCTGGTGATACTCGTAGTGACAGTCTGCGTTGATGATTTCCGAGTCGGTGAGGAGCAGGAATCCTTCCTGGCCGGCCTGGACCTCCTCGTCGTTGGTCACCTCGGCAAATATGTTGGTGGTGTTGTTGATGGTGATGGTATAGGTGTAGGTGTGCCCGCGTTTGGTCTCGTAGTCATTGAACTTGGAACCGGAAATGGCGGTCCCGTCCTTTGCGGTACGGTCGCCGCTATTGACAAAGTCGCCAAGGTGCACGGTGAAGATAGCATCGGACGTAAGGGCCTGGGTGATGTCCAGCTGCCCCGAATCCACTTCTCCCATCTGGTCTATACCGGCTTCAGTGAGCGTTAGAATCAGGTCAAAGCGGACATAAGTGCCGTAGGTGGGCGCATATTTCCACTCGCCGTTCTCGACAAAGTGGGTGCCGAACGCCCCGCTTTGGGACCCGGTCCTGCCCTCATAGCCGGGTTCTCCGCTGTCTATCTTGTCGCGGACTTCCCTCTGGTAATACTTTTCTGCCGTGCCATTGGGAGACTGGTTGTTCTCCAGCATATAGAAGCAGAAAGTATAATATGTGTTTGTGATCTCGTTCGTACTGGGATCCCGGTCATATTCAGTCCCTTCAAAATAATACTGCTGGGAATCAAAATGATCGATTTCCTCGGGGGCGTTTCCAGGCCCGGGCTTGGTGTAGAGATAGCAGCGGTCCGGAGTGTTGCACACCTGCCAGTACACAGGTTTTGCGGCGCTGATATATGTGGGGTTGACCTTTACGCGGAACTTGACCTTGGCGTCTACATGGATCAAAGGCACCATGTACGTCGGGTTGAATGTGGTAGAGCCGGCCGGGTTGTTCCACATCATATCCCGTGTGTTCTTGTTTTGGAGCTCACCCGTCATCAGGAACAGGTCCTTGCGGTTTACTATATCCTGCTCGAGGCACACCTGTATGTCTTTAAGCTCATTATAGTTCTGGACGGCCTTCAGGCGGTCCAGGCTGTTGATCCCGTCAAGATTGGTGACGGCGTTGGTGATATTCGCAATAACAACAAGGGTGGCATTGGAACAAGTGACAGTGGAAATTTTGACCGCCCCTTCCGTCAGGACTCCGTCGCCGGACCCCAGCGCCTTGTTATTCACAAACCAGCATTCATTGTCGTTGCTGTTGAATGTGGTTGCATCACTTTCCAGGTGGTCGTGGGAGAAATACCGGCCGTAGATCTTTTTGGGCTCATCCGGCGAATCGGTATTGTCGAATAGCATCACATACAGGTTCTGAATGCGTGATTCATCGACATTGGACGACTCCGCCTTGGTGGCTACGTGAACTTCATACTCTTCTATGCTGGAAAAAGGAATCACCAAAGTCGCAGGGGCGCCTTCGGGAATATCCGATGCCGGCATATCAGTCTCCATTGCATCCCTCCAGCAGCCTGCTGGAAGCAACAGGCTCAGGAATGCAGCGGCAATGTATATGATTCTTTTCAACATAGTCTAGTCAAATTCTACGGTAGCTGTTTTCTCTTCCCAAGGCGTAACCTGGAAATTGAATGATACCGTCAAACCTTTACTGATGCGGGTGGTGACGGTGAGGTGCTGGTTGCGGGCCAGCGTCAGTATGTCATTCGCCCGCCAGTCGGTGACGGGAAGATTGTTGTACGTGTATGTTTTCTCTGTGCCCCCGACGTTATTTTTGAAAAGGGTGAATGTGATGCAGATATTGAACGGCCCTTCGCTGGGGAATACATACCAGTCGTAAGCCTGGGACCCTTCCGTGGAAATGGGAATGGTCATATCGGGCAGATTGTATTTTGAACAGGGATTGGCTACAAGGTTGCCAGGTGCACCTATAAAGTCGTTCTCGTGAGGGATGACATATCCGGTATTGGGATTGATATTGTGAACGGTGTGCTTGTAATTGTACAGCGACATTGCCTCTCCGGTATTGTTCTGAATGATTGCGGTCACCTTGGCAACGCAGCGGAGGAGTTCCAGATACGCTTCACCGTTCTTGCCGGCAGAAACACTCAGGGGAGCCTTGGCCGAAACCGGGAGACGGCCGTTCAGTAAAGCTGCACCGTCGTCGTAATCAACCTCGTGACCGGCATCTTCCCAGCCGTGCGTATTGCGCGTCTGGGCCACAAAACGCAGAGCCTCGACCTGAGATGCAGAAATGAGAGTGGTCAGCTGCGATCCAGACAACGAAATGGACGCATCTGAAGGATCGTAGGTCATAGCCCACAACCCTTCCGTATTGCCGAAGGCATAGACCGTGTATTCGCCGGCAGCCTTTGTGGTGAAATCAAAGGATAATACGGCGTCTGTGCGGGAACGATCCGTACAAATGCCATTCACGACTCCGTCTCTTCCGCTGCCAGGATAAGTGGCCACTATGTCTCCGCTGGAGTTGTTTGCGATAAGGATCACGAGGTCGGGATTATTGGATCCGTCCAAATATATACCGCCGCCGTCGGCCACTACTCTGTCTCCGGGAGTGTCGGCCTTCGTCGCCTGCAGGCCTCCGGTTGCAAGACGGATGGAAATGATACCGCCATGCTGCTCCTGCTGCTCCTGCGTGCAGGAGAGAAGGCCCAGAAGCGCTGAAATGCAGCAGCAAAAATATGTGAGGTATCGTCTCATCTATCAATAATCAATCAAAAGGCCGGGGGTTTCGGCTTCTATCTCGTCCCATTCAGTTGTAACCACGCGAATGATGATACCGCCGTCAAGGCGTATGCCTATATGGTAAGTATATCGGATTCCGGGTTCCCATACGGATATGGGGTCCTCGGTATCATATTTCGTGCGCTGTATGTCTTTTAACAGGACAGAAGGAGCAAAGGGCACATCATTGACAGTAAAGCCAATTTTGAGGTGCGGCACTTTGCCTTCATAGGCTGCAAGTTTGCTTTCATAATCGACCTCCCCTTCTTCCGGGGCGAGGGATCCGTCAATCGTGTCGGAAAGGTCTCCCGGAATCAGGAGATGGAACTCCGTAGAATAGTCGTTGCCGTGCGTAATTGCCTGAGAGCCAGCGAAGATACCCACATCGACACCAGTCCTCTGGGAGTCGATCCAATAGTATTCCGGATCGCCTCCCGAGTCGATGGTCATCTTGGCGTAGGCCGATTGTATGATGTTGTCGACGCTCACGGATGTCAGTGTGAGATCGGTATTCGCAGATTCATTTGTGACTATCACCTTCACGGCGCACAGCATATGGTTGAAAACCAGGTTCACCGGAGAGGTGCGGTCTGCCACGTGGCCATAGCGGCGGGTTGCAGCCATAAGCAGGTCGTGGGTGTGGGAGCTTAGGGAATATTGAGACTTGACAGCCATATAGCCCGGAATATCCGCTCCGTCTTCCATCATTCGCTCTGCCGGGGCATCGTGGGGATGGACGGCTATGAAGTCATAGAAGTTGCTTTCATTCACCCAATACCAATAACTGAGCGGGGAATATGTCCAGTCGCTTGCCCCGCGTGTGACAGTTACGCCCTGGAAGTTTCCGGAGGGGTCCGTAGCATCGTCCTTGTAGAAAATACGCGTGTTGCGGCCCTCGCCCGTGCGGCGGCCAAACACCATAAACTTGTCTCCTTCCGTGAAAGTGGTATTGGTGTTCAATGCCTTA
>JAEEUZ010000175.1 GCA_016290725.1 Bacteroidales bacterium
ATCTTCATTTAACCGTGTCAGCGTGCGTAGAGGTCCAAGCCCTGGCACCTCTACGCACGAAAACCCCGTAAAACCGTGTGCAGGGGTCCACTTCAATGGACCCCTACGCACGTTTTGTCAAAATTATTCTTAAATTTACCCTGTCAAGTGCAAATCCTTCGTTATGAAAAGAATCATACTACTTGCTGCAGCACTCGTTGCATTATTGCCAGGACGCAGCGCCTATGCCCAGATTGAGGGCTCAAGCTTTTTCCAGAATTCGGATCCTTTCACTTATACTGAAAACCCGGATCTTCAGAAATTACTGCCCACCCCGGCACAGCGGGATTCTGCCAGCTATATGATGGGCGTCAACTTCGGAATGTCGCTCTACGGCTACCATTTCGAAGGCATGAACGTGGATGAAATCATGGAGGGGCTCAAGGCGGTTATCATGGCCGGGGGCGATTCCAACGATATCGGCAAATACAGGATATCCCCGCAGCACTTGTCACAAATCCTTGGTGAGTACTCCGACATGCTCAGCAATTATATCTGCCAGAGGAACAAGGACGAGGGCAAGGCATTCGAGGAGTATTATCTCAAGCAATACAGGGCATCCCGCCGCACCGGCGGTATCATTTTCCGTGAGTTGATACCAGGAGAAGCATCCAGGGGCCAGATTCATGAAACGGACACTGTGGTAGTGAATTATGAACTCCGGAATATCCACGGCGAGCTTCTGGACAAAGGAGAGAAGGCCTCATTTGCTCTAAACAGAGTAGTAGAGGGCTTCCGTGAAGGCGTTAGCGGCATGGGACGCCGCCAGCTTGCGGAGTTCGTGGTCCCTTCCGACCTTGCCTATGGCGACCGCGGCATCGGCAACGGCAAAATCCAGCCCGGAGCAACGCTCGTTTTCAAAGTGGAACTCCTGAGCGTGAGAAAGGATGAATCGTCCGGAGACAATACGGGCAAGTGGCTGTATTAATTTCTGGCGGGTAACTCTCTGATACACAGCGTACTGCATGCTAAGGGGTGCAATAAAATTTGCACCCCTTAACATGTAACGCACTGTAAGACAACAGCTTAGCCGCCAGCGCTATTTTATGCGGTACGGCTGGTCGTCGTAGAGGAGGTAGCGTTTGGCTTTGCGGATCCACTTCTGCTCCTCCAGTTTCACGTGCTCGGCCGCTACGTCGAAGGAGATGTTCTCGCGGAGGTACTCTTCCAGCACGGGATCCGCCAGTTTGGTCCAGAAGGCGGGCTCGAACTCGAAGGCGGAGTAGTGCTCGCGGAACCAGCGCATCAGGCGAAGCGTATGCAGGAGGCTGTGGTATGGTTTATCCGGCGTGAGCAGGATCTGGTAGCCGTAGCAGCGCTCACCGGCATATCGGCCCGCGGCAGGGGTGAAGGAGCAGGGGCGCAGCAGGGCGCCATCGGCCCAGGGAATATCCAAAGGCAATCCCGGTTTCACGAAGGGAGCGCCTATGTACTCGTACGGTCTGGACGTGCCGATGCCGGGAGTGATCGTGGTGTTGTTCCAAAGCCCGCCGCCGCTGTACAGGTAGCAGGTGAACATTCCGGGAATATCCGACGCCGGGGCGATGCTCCAGGGCAGCAGCTGCTTGTTGGAATCCGTTGCGCGGGCCGATATAACGTGGATGGGGAATGTGGCTCCGATTTCACTGCTATAGAGGTTCACCAACTCGCCCAGTGTTAGTCCGTGCCGATGTGCAACCTTGGGGACGAACATCTCTGCCGATACCGACGGGATGGTGCCTTCCACCACCCTCCCGGCCGGATTGATGTGGTCCACGATGTACAGCGACGGCGCTTCGTCGCCAAGGAGCGCGAGCATATCCATAAGGTGCATCACGTCCTTGGTGTAGTTGAAGTAGCGCACGCCCACGTCCTGGATTTCCACCACAACGGCGTCCAGCCCGGAGAGGGATTCCATATCGAAGCCGATGTGGTTGGTGCCGGGGGTGAGCTCCGCCTCGCGGGGGATGAATATCTTGGCCAGGTTTCCCCGCTCCGAGAACAGGTCGTACATCCAGCGGCGGCGTGCGGTGTCCCAGCAGTTCTGAGTGCAGAAACACCCAACCCGCCCCTCTCGGAGCGTCCTGTCCAGCTGATCCTCCAGCGGCGTAGTACGGAATGAGAACATCCTATCCGATAATCTTGTTCGCGACGGCAATCACTTCGTTGCCCAGGGCTTCTGCGGCCTCCATGGTGCCGGCCTCCGAGTAGATGCGGATGATGGGCTCCGTGTTGGACTTGCGCAGGTGTACCCAGGTGTGGTTGGCCTCGAAGTTGATCTTCACGCCGTCGATGTCGTTGATGTTCTCCTTGGCGTAGATGCGCTTGAGCTCGGAGAGAATCTTGTCGATGAGGGCGCTGTCGCTGAGCTGAATCTTGTTCTTGGCGATGAAGTACTGAGGATAGGTCTTCTTCAGCTCGCTCACTTTCATCTTCTTGTGGGCAAGGTTGCTCAGGAACAGGGCAACACCCACCATGGCGTCGCGGCCGGCGTGGATGGCGGGATAAATGACGCCTCCGTTGCCTTCACCGCCGATGAGTGCGCCCACCTTGTGCATGAGGGTGGTAACGTTCACCTCACCAACTGCCGATGCGTAATATGCGCCGCCGTGCTTCTCCGTGACGTCGCGAAGGGCGCGGGTGGAGCTGAGGTTCGATACGGTAGCGATGGGATTGCCTTCCTTCTGGGCCAGTTCGCACAGATAATCGGCCACGCTCACCAGGGTGTATTCCTCCACGAATGGCTTGCCGTCCTCCTGAATGAAGGCCAGACGGTCCACGTCCGGGTCCACGGATACTCCCAGATCCGCCTTCTCCTTGACCACGGTTTCGCAAAGGTCCACGAGGTTCGCGGGCAGCGGTTCCGGGTTGTGGGCGAAGTCGCCTGTGGGATTGCAGTTTAGTTCGATGCACTTAACGCCCAGACGCTTCAGCAGGCGGGGCATAATGATGCCGCCCACGGAGTTGATGGCGTCTACCACCACGGTGAAGTGAGCGGCCTTGATGGCCTCCACATCCACGGCGGGAAGGGCCAGGACGGCGTCCAGGTGCTTATCGGTGTAATCCTCTTCCTCGATGGTGCCGAGTTCGTCCACATCGGCAAAATTGAAATCCTCTTTCTCCGCCAGGTCCAGAACGGCCTGGCCTTCGATGGCAGTGAGGAATTCGCCCTTGTCGTTCAGGAGCTTGAGGGCGTTCCACTGACGGGGATTATGGCTGGCGGTGAGGATGATGCCGCCATCGGCCTTGGCAAACAACACGGCCATTTCCGTCGTGGGAGTGGATGCGAAGCCGCACTTAACCACGTCGATGCCGCAGCCCACGAGGGTTCCCACCACGAGCTGCTCCACCATGTCGCCGCTTAGGCGGGCGTCCTTGCCAACTACCACCTTGTAGCGCTTGCCGCTGTTGGGGCTGGGTTTGCGCTGGGGAAGAGTTGCAGCATATGCTGCGGTGAACTTTACAACGTCTACCGGAGTGAGCGCTCCGCCGGGTGCACCGCCGATGGTGCCGCGAATTCCGGAAATGGATTTGATGAGTGTCATAGGTCTTAGAAGGTTATAATACGCAAATTTAACAAAGAAAATACAATAATACAAAAACTTGTTAAGCGCACAAACCCTTATAAAACCTATTCCTTCTTGAGTTCCATCGCCGGATTCGTCTTCGCCGCTTTCAGTGTCTGCCAGAGGACAGATCCGAAGGCAAAAACCACGGAAAGGGCCACGGCTGCCACGAAGATTCAGGGTAAGAAGAAAATAACAATCGTCAAGGACTTATTGACGAATTCAAAAACTATAATCGCATAATTTTGCAATGCTATGAAGAAAAATTGTTACATTCGCATCGTTCCCCGCATCTATAGAGCGGGAACACGAAAGAAAAAGGAGAAACGAATTATGGCAAAACCGATCAAAGAAACGCCCGTCCTCTATGACGAGGATGCCTACCGCTTCGAAATGGCGGCCCAGAATGTCGTTCCTCTGACTGAAGAGGAGCGAGCAGAACGGCTGGAGGCTTACGAAAGACTCAGCAAGAAAGTCTCCTTCGCGCTATGAGTTATACCATCCGCTAGTTTCAGCCGGAAACTGATGTCATAAAACCGTTCGACTGCGGCGTTGCCGACCTGAACGGTTTTTTGTTGGAAACCGACGGCGATACACCCAATGCGACGCTCTATGACAAGGAATTCCTTGCCGTGACGTATGTTGCTACGGATGACGCAACTCAAGATATCCTTGCTTATTTCAGCATCCTCAACGACAAAATT
>JAEEUZ010000028.1 GCA_016290725.1 Bacteroidales bacterium
GATTGTGACTGACTGAGAGAGGAAGTTGAGCGAAGCGGACGCAGCAAAGCAACGAGAAAACGGGATGTAGCGCAGTTGGCTAGCGCACTACGTTCGGGACGTAGGGGGCGTCTGTTCGAGTCAGATCATCCCGACTAGTTCAAGGAAAATGACGGAGAAATCCGTCATTTTTTTGTGTTTTCATCGTCATTTGCCATAAAATGATTATCTTTGAAGGATTATGAAAAGATTGATTCTCATATTGGCTTTGGCGGTGGCGGCGGCTTGGACGTTGGGGGCGCAGAGTGCGGCATCAAGCGGGGAGTGGTTGTATATAGATAAGGGAAAGATGCAGCTGACACTTTTCTCTGCCAGCAATAAGCCTCTGATGGTTTTCCCCGTCGGAATCGGAATGAATGCGGGGAACAAGCGCTCCGCCTATGACGGGAGAACCCCGGAAGGCGATGATTTCACCGTGCAGCGCATCCAGAACTTCTCGCATGTAACCTTCGACTATCAGGACGGCAAAGGCCCCGTGTATGCTTATGGCCCCTGGTTCTTCCGCCTGAAAACAGGTTGGAAGAGCATCGGCATCCATGGAACGGACAGGCCCTGGACAATCGGCAAGCGGGACAGTCACGGCTGCATCCGTATGTACAATGAGGATCTGGTGAAACTGAAGCCCCGAGTATACGTTGGGATGAAGGTGGTGATAGTGCCAGGTGCGGAAGACCTGAGGGCCGATGGAAAAATCACCGAGGACGAGTACCGGGTTCTAAGAGAAAAGGAAACCGCCGGGGAATAACAGATGATAACGCAAGACAAGATATCGCAACTGCACGAGAGGCTCTCAACGCTGGAGTCCTGCCTGGACATTGCCGGAAAGCGTAAGGAAGTGGAGCGCAAGACTCAGGAGAGCTTGGCCCCGGACTTCTGGAACGATCCCAAGGCGGCGGAACTCTTCCTCAAGAAACTCTCCACCCTGAAGGCGTGGGTACAGGATTTCGACAAGGCAAAAGCCCTTGCCGACGATCTGGATGTCTTGTATGAATTTGCGAAAGAAAGCCTTGACGGGCAGGAAGACGAAGCCCTTGAAACGGCGGAAACCCGCGAGGCGGATGCCCTCTACGCCCAGGCCGTGGAGGCCGTGGAAGCCCTGGAACTGAAGAACATGCTGGGCGGGGAGGGCGACAACCTTGGCGCCGTACTCACCATCAACTCCGGTGCCGGCGGCACGGAGGCAAACGACTGGAGCGCCATGCTCATGCGCATGTACCTGCGCTGGGGTGAACGCAATGGATATAAAATGACGGTTACCTCCCTTCTGGAAGGGGAGGAGGCCGGAATCAAATCGGCCACAATAGAAGTGGAGGGCGATTATGCCTATGGCTATCTGAAGGCCGAAAATGGCGTGCACCGCCTGGTGCGCATTTCTCCCTTCAACGCTCAGGGAAAGCGCCAGACAACATTCTCCTCGGTGTTCGTTTATCCTCTGGTGGATGACAGCATCCATATCGACATTAATCCTGGAGATTTGGAGTGGGACACCTTCCGAAGCGGCGGCCACGGCGGCCAGAACGTGAACAAGGTGGAAACCGGCGTACGCGTGCGGCATATCCCTTCCGGAATCATGGTGGAGAACACGGAAACACGTTCCCAGCAGGATAACAGGCAGAGGGCTCTCCTTATCCTGAAATCCCGCCTGTACGACATCGAACTGAAGAAACGTCAGGAAAAACAGGCGGAACTGGAAGGCCAGAAAAAGCGCATCGAGTGGGGCTCCCAGATACGCAACTACGTCCTGCACCCCTACAAACTTGTGAAGGACCTCCGCACCGGCTACTCCACGGCAGACACCCAGGCCGTTCTGGACGGCGACATTAACGAATTCATGAAATCCTACCTCATGGGCAACGGCGCCTCCCAGGCCCCCATCGACGAAGACGACGATATCTAGGCCCCTGTGAAAGGCTACTTTTGGAGAAGTTGTGATTATATACGGGGGAACTTCTCCAAAACCATTGCCCTAGAGCCTACTTTTGGAGAAGTTCAAGCCCCTGGAATCACAACCTCTCCAAGACCCTGCCCTGTACAGTGTTTTGTTTGCCCTTTCCGCGAAACCTCGCGAAAGATTTGCGAAGGTCGCGGGGATTGGTTATTTTTGTATGATAGATATTAAACTGTATCAATAATGCCTGATTTTAAATACGCCCCTATGTTCCAACTGGGCACTGATACCACGGAGTACTATATGATTCCCGGTTCGGAGAAACTGGTTAAGACTTCAAAGTTCGGAGGGCATTGCGGATGCGGGGGAAAGACCATACTGGAGGTATCACCTGAAGCCCTCACACTTGTGGCTCGACAGAGTTTCCACGACTGCCAGTTTATGCTGCGCCGCGCCCATAACGAGCAGGTGGCGGCAATTCTGAAGGACCCCGAGGCCAGTGACAACGACAAGTACGTGGCCCTGCAGTTCCTGCGCAACGCGGAAACGTCCGTCAAGGGCGTCCTGCCCTTCTGCCAGGATACCGGCACCGCCATCATCCACGCAGAGAAGGGTCAGCGCGTGTGGACGGACTTTGAGGATGAAGAGGCCCTGAGCCGCGGCGTGTTTGACTGTTACACCCAGGAGAACCTGCGCTACAGCCAGAACGCCCCGCTGGATATGTACAACGAGGTGAATACCAAGTGCAACCTTCCTGCACAGATCGACATTGAGGCCACTCAAGGCAACGAATACCGTTTCATCATGGTCGCCAAGGGCGGCGGGAGCGCCAACAAGACATACTTCTACCCGATGACCAAGGCCACCATCCAGAACGAAGGCACCCTGCTGCCGTTCCTGGTGGAGAAGATGAAAACGCTCGGCACCGCAGCCTGCCCGCCATACCACATCGCATTCGTAATCGGCGGCACCTCCGCAGAGAAAAACCTGCTCACGGTGAAACTGGCGAGCATTAAATACTACGACAACCTGCCCACAACAGGCGATGAAACCGGCCGTGCTTTCCGCGACATCGACCTGGAGGAGAAACTCCTGAAAGAGGCACAGAAGATAGGCCTCGGCGCCCAGTTCGGAGGCAAGTATCTTGCCCACGACATCCGTGTTATCCGTCTCCCGCGCCATGGTGCCAGCTGCCCCATCGGCATGGGTGTAAGCTGCAGCGCAGACCGCAATATCAAGAGTAAGATCAACGCCGACGGCGTGTGGATCGAGAAGATGGATACCAATCCTTCCGAACTGATTCCCGAAGAGTACCGTAGGCCCGGAGAGGGACCGAAGGGCATAGAGATCGATCTGGACAAGGGCATCGACTTTGTGCGCAGCGAACTCAGCAAATATGCCGTAGGCACCCGCGTAAACCTTAAGGGCACCATCATCGTAGCCCGAGACATCGCCCACGCCAAGCTGAAGGCCCGCCTGGATGCGGGAGAAGGCCTGCCCGCCTACTTCAAGGACCATCCCATCCTTTACGCCGGCCCCGCAAAGACTCCGGAAGGATATCCCTGCGGGTCGATGGGCCCCACTACGGCCAACCGTATGGACCCGTATGTGGACGAGTTCCAGGCTAACGGCGCGTCCCTGGTGATGATTGCAAAGGGCAATCGCAGCCAGCAGGTAACGGATGCATGCAAGAAGCATGGAGGCTTCTACCTTGGCACCATAGGCGGTGTTGCGGCAGTGCTCTCCCAGAGCAGTATCCGCAGCATCAAATGCGTTGAATACCCGGAACTTGGAATGGAAGCCGTGTGGAAGATAAGCGTGGAAGACTTCCCGGCCTTCATCCTGGTAGACGACAAGGGTAACGATTTCTTCAAAACAATAGGTCTGTAGAATGAGAGTCAAGCTTTGTCTGGCAGCCCTGCTGCTGTTTTCCGCCATCGGCCTGAATGCCCAGAAAAACAACAACAAGTACTGGGAATCTGGCAAACTCACCTGGGGAGACTATACGGAGAGTTCCGCCATCGGAGATGACGGCGCAGGCTCATCCAATTCCTTCGGCTGGGAAACGAAAGACGCCCACGAGCAATCCGGAAACCTTACGGTGCACCGGGTTACATCTAAAGTGTATCTGAACAAGGCCCAGTCGTGGGTGAATCCCACCCTGGCAACGGACCGCCAGCTCCGCTACAACCAGCTTTTCTTCGACCTGAACGAGTTGTACTGCCGCCGTATGCTCCGGGAAATCTACGACCCGGAAACCAACTTCGACGTGGGCTTCCTGCAGGACTACTACATCGGCCTTGTCGCCGTGAAAATGACGGAAATCAACACCATGTCGGACCATGGCACGGACGATGCAACCATCGCATATTTCGAAACCGTGGTCCAGAGCCAGCTGGAGGCGCTTCCCCGTTCTGAATTCAAGCCTGGCAACCTCAAGAAAGGTACACACGGCTTCGGAATCCGGGGTGGTCTCACCGGGGAGTATTTCCTTGGCGAGCCTGCCACAAGCCTTGGCCCCATGTATATGATGGATTTCGGTCTGAGGTATTTCTACAAGAGGCTGTTCTTCGATGCCGGTCTGGGCTTCGGCGCCCTCAAGGCACGTGAGAATATTTCCACACCCAGGATGGACATTATCAAGGGCCAGATCCTTTCCGACATCCAGGCAAATGCCTTTCTGGGTTTTAACCTGTACGATGGTCCTTGGGTGCGTATAGCCCCCATGGCCGGTATCGGCTACAACGGCGTTTCGCTATTGGAAACGGACGACGAGGATGAGATAACTCCCACCGCTCTCAGCGGTATGCGTATCATGGGCGGGTTGGATTTCGACCTGAAGGTCTCCCGTGAAGCCTTCATTTTCCCCAGCGACCGCTCCCTGTCGGAAAACTGCCTGAATATCCGCGTCTTCCTGGCCAAGACCGGCTTTAATGCCGGATTGGACGGGCTAAGCATGAATGTAGGCGTTTCCTATTCCCTTCAGCTCTTCGGCCTGAAAAGTTGGTAGAGTAGATGGCAACCATCGGCATATTCGATTCGGGCTCGGGCGGGCTCTCCGTTTACAGGGAGCTTGCCAAAATGCTGCCGGGGGAGCGTTTTGTCTATTTCTCCGACAATGCGCATTGCCCCTATGGCGACAAGAGCCCCGAATACATCCGCGAGAGGGCATCGGCCATCACCGACATCCTCCTTGGGATGGGGGCCGATATTATCGTGGTGGCCTGCAATACCGCAACCGCCGCGGCCATTTCCTATCTTCGCGAAAACTATCCGGAAGTGCCCTTCGTAGGCATGGAACCGGCGGTGAAGCCGGCGGCCCTTGGCACACAGTCCGGTGTAATTGGAGTTCTTGCCACCGCAGGCACTCTTCGCGGCTCAAAGTACCTTGATACAAAGGGCAAATGGGGCGGAGGCGTGCGCATTGTGGAGCAGGTGGGCAAAGGTTTCGTGGAGTTGGTAGAGGAAGGCCTCCTGGACGGCTCTGAAGTGGAATCCACTGTTCGAGCTTCCGTTCAGCCTCTCCTTGACGAGGGGGCCGATATCATCGTCCTTGGCTGCACCCATTATCCTTTTCTGCGTCCGGTAATCCAACGCATCGCCGGGAATTCCGTGCGCATAATAGACCCCGCTCCCGCAGTCGCAAAACGCACGGCCGATGTTCTTCTGGAGCGAGGCCTCATCGGCAAAGAAAATGTCCGGAACCTCGAAGCGGTCCCGGACACTGTAGATTCTTCTTTTTATTCATCCGGTCTCCCGGATTCTATGGGAAGGATTCTCCGTTATCTGTAATAAGGGCTGTACTGGTTGTACATGGATCCGTACATCTGACCGAGCACCTCGAGGAACGGCTGGCCGTTGAAGAGGGTGGTGCGGTATACGGTGTTGTCCACCAGGTAGTACTCGACGCCGTTCATTACGATGATATCATAGTCGTCCGGGAGTGAGGTTACCAGGGCACCTGCAGGAGGAACGATGGTGGTGAACTGACCGGAAGCGGTTACGATGAAGAATACACCGTCCTGATAGTAGTACTGGGAATTTGCGTAAGCGTAGCTCTGCACGAGACCCAGACGGTTGGCGATTTCGTATGCGCTGAGCGCTCTGTTGTTGTTGAGGGCAAGGGCCCCGTTCTGAGCGATGATGCGTGCGTTGTTCTGGGCGATGATGAGATTCTGCTGGGCAATCACGTTGTAGTTGTCGAACACCGTATTATAGGTGCGGTAAACGCTGCTGTAGTAGGAGAAAGTCACAGGCCTGAACAGTGCGGCTTCAACGATCACGTCGAGGGCGGTTCCATAAGGAGGACGGCTCACTACCCAGACACTTCCGTAGGTACGGTAGTAGATGCCATTGTGATAGTAGTAGTCGATTCCCCAGTGGCTGATCCTGCGATAACCGGTGGGCAGGGTTCTTACCCTGTAGCCATAGTAGTGAGGATCTCTGCCCCAGAAGTGGGTGGGACGGCTGATGTCCAGGAAGGAACGCTCGCGGGGAGAGATGCGGTTGAGGTCGTGATTGTCGTCCATGCGCCAATCGTCGTCGTAACGGTAGTTGCCGCCGTCGTCGCGATAGTTCCCGTTGTTGTTATTGCCGGATGCGCTCGAAGTGCTTGCGCCGCTGCCCAGGCCGGAACGGGTTACGTTGCTGGAACGGACTGCGGTGCCGCTGGAGCTGCCGCTGGAAGTGCTGGTTCCGCCGCTTTGGCGAACAGTGGTGCTGCCGCTGGTAGCGCTGCTGCTGGTGGAGGTGCTGGTGCCGCTGCCCTGACGGGTGGTGGTTCCGCCGCTCTGACGAACGGTGGTGCCGCCTGCGCTGCTACTGCTGGAGGTGCTGGTTCCGCCGCTCTGACGGGTGGTGGTTCCGCTGGTGGAGGTGCCGCTCTGACGAGAGGTGCTTCCACTGGAAGTGCTGGAACTGGAAGTGCCGCCGCTCTGACGAGAGGTGGTGGAACCGCTGGAGGTGCTGGTGCTGCCGCTCTGACGAGAGGTGCTGCCGCTGGTGGTTGTGGAGGTGCCGCCACTCTGACGGGTGGTGCCGCCTATCTGATAGGTACTTCCGCTCTGGCGGGAAGTGCTTCCGGAAGTGCTGGTAGCGCTGCTGCCGCTCTGGCGTGTGGTGCTTCCGCTGGAAGTGGATGTACCGCTGCTCTGGCGGGAGGTGCTTCCGCTCGTGGAAGTGCTTCCGCTTTGACGTGAAGTTCCGCCACTTTGGGTAGAAGTACCGCTTTGGCGGGTTGTGCCGCCGCTCCGAACCTGTGCGGAGAGCGGGCTGGCCGACATAATGACTGCCATTATGAATGCGGCTGTTGTGTAAACTATGCGTTTCATGGCTCTTTGCTTTTAAAGGTTCAACGTTTAATAAATGTAGTACTTTCTGGAAAGTGACAGAAAATGTTCGACATCCTTGTTCCAGTAATCAACAATGTCTTCCACCTTCATTCTTTTTCCGAAATTCTTTCTTACATAATCCGTACCACAAACTATATCAAGCATCCTTGTTTTTTCCAAAGGGAAGGGATTGTGCTCCGGATAAAGCTCGTTAACTGCCTGCATTACATAGAATTGCGTGAGAGTAAGTGAGGCTGCCTGATAGTCTGTGAAAAAGAACTGCACTCCGTGCAGAAGCTTCTTTTCCAGAGAACCGTACTTGGGCATATAGTGGATGGTGCGGAAGGCGATGCCGGGGAGATTGTAGCTGTCCAGGCGGGCCTTGAGAGCATCGGCATCGATCCATTCGGCGGCGAAAACCTGGAAGGGAAGGAGATAGCCGATGCCGTGGTTTACGAAGTTGGGGAATTCACCGATAATGCCGGCGGAAGGGTAGCCGATGGCGGCCTGAACGTCCGGGATGTTGGGCGAGGGGAGGATCCAGGGGAGCTGAGTATCGGCATACAGCATGTCCCTGGTCCATCCTTCCATGGGGATTACGGTGAGTTTGCACTTGAGGGGAGGCTGGTCGCCGGTTTGGCCGCGGTTCATGCCCTCCTCGTTGATCATCTTCGCCAGTTCGCCAACGGTGAGGCCATAGACGTAGGGAATCTTGAATTCGCTCACGAAGGAGTAGAAACCGGGCTCTACATAGCAGCCTTCCACTTTGAGGCCGCCAAGGGGATTGGGCCTGTCCAGGACCATCACCTCGATGCCTTCGACGGCGCAGGCCCTCATCACGAGGCCAAGTGTGCTGATGAAGGTGTAGGAGCGGGTTCCAACGTCCTGGATGTCGTAGACCATGATGTCTATGCCCTTGAGCATTTCAGGAGTGGGCTGGCGGTATTTTCCGTACAGAGAATACACGGGAAGGCCGGTGGTGGGATCCGGTGCGTCTTCGATACGGCCGCCCGCCCACACATCGCCGCGGACGCCGTGCTCCGGGCCGAAAAGTGCCACGAGGTTCACTTCGGGGGCGTGGAAGAACACGTCGATGGTGGAACGGATGTGGGTGTCTATTCCGCTGGGATTGGTGACAAGCCCGACACGTTTGCCCTGGAGGCCTTCGAAGCCCCGTTTTTCAAGGACATCGATGCCGGGCAGTACCTTCTGGGCCTGGAGCTGGATGGCTCCGAGCAGGAGGAGCAGAAGGCTTGCAAGTAAGATTTTGTAACGTCTCATGTATGCAAATATAGTTATTTCTTTCCGAACTGAGCGGGTACGCGGCGGCGGGCCGCAAGGGTTACGGCCACGGTGGCTATGCAGCAGACCATGACCAGGATATAGAAGCCGGAATAACCCATTGCCTGCTGCAGGTAGCCGGCAACGGCGCCGGGAAGCAGCATGGATAGGGCCATGAAGCCGGTGCAGATGGCGTAGTGGGAGGTTTTGAGGGGGCCGTCGGCAAAGTATATCATGTACACCGTGTATGCCGTGAAGCCATAGCCGTAGCCGAACTGGTCGAACACCACGCAGGCGCCGATTGTCCAGATAGAGGATGGCTGGGTGAGGGCCATGAAAAGGTACACGGCGCAGGGGAGGGCGAGGCTCAGTGCCATGGGAAGGAGGCAGTGCCTGAGGCCTTTGCGGGAGATGTGCCAGCCGCCAAGTATGCCGCCCGCAAGGAGGGCGATGACTCCGGCTGTTCCGTACACTATTCCGAAAGCTTCTTTATCCAGTCCAAGGCCGCCAAGGGCGAGGGTGTCGCTGAAGAAGGGGTACATCAGTTTCACGGAGAGGGCTTCCGGAAGGCGGTAGAGCAGGAGGAAACATACCAGAAGGCCGATTCCGGGCTTGGTGAAGAAACTCCCGAATGCCTGGCCGAATTCACGCAGAATGTCCCGGGCGGATTTGCGGGAAGCGGTGGCGTCTTCCTGGGGGCGAGGAAGCAGGAATGCGTGATACAGCGTTATTACGGCCAGGATAATGGCTGTGGCGGTGAGGGTGAGAGTCCAGGCGCGGGGAACCGAGCCGGTGCGTTTCTGCAGCAATCCGGCAAGGACCACCAGAACGCCCTGACCGAACACCATGGCAATGCGGTAGAAAGTGTTTCTTATGCCTACGAAGGCCGATTGATGCCCTTTGCTGAGGGCTATCATGTAGTATCCGTCGGCCGCGATGTCATGGGAGGCCGATGCGAATCCGGTGATTACGAAAAGGATGAGCGTCCAGGTGAACGGGGAAGAGGCCGGAAGGGTGAGGGCAAGCAGGGCAACCGCTGCCGCCATGCATATCTGCATCGCCACAATCCACCAGCGTTTGCTCTTGAAGATATCCACGAAGGGGCTCCAGAGCGGCTTCACCAGCCAGGGAAGGCCGATGAGGCTGGTTATAAGGGCAAGGCGGCTGTTGTCCATCCCAAGGTCTTTCAGGATAACGACGGAAATCGTATTCACTATGAAATACGGAAGCCCTTCGGCAAAATAGAGGGTTGGAACCCAAAGCCAGGGGGATATGCTGCGGGATGGTTTCATGTTCATTCGAGGGTTGTGCCCGGATAATAGAATTCGAGGATTTCGCGGTACGGTTTGCCACTTGCGGCCATTACAGCGGCGCCAATTTGGCAAAGGCCCACTCCGTGGCCCCAGCCGTGGCCGCGGAGGATCACTTCATCCGGGGTGAATTCGGCATCGAACCAGGAGCTGTATAGGTGGCTGGTGGAGAGGTATTTCCTTATTATGAGTTCCTTGCCCAGTATAAGCGTCTTTTTCGTGCCGGTAACTTTGAGGCGGGTGATGCGGCCGGAGCCGCCTCTTTCCAGGGGCTCAAGGCCGGTGAGGGTGCCGATATCCACTCCGGAGCGTTCGGAGATAAGGGCGGAAAGCTCGTCGATGCCGTAGCGTACTTCCCAGTCGTGGAAGCCGGTGGTTTCCAGGTCGTAGCCGTTGAGCACTTTTTCCAGGACGTCGCGGTCTTTCGTGTTGCACCAGGGGTCTTCCTTAACGGTGAGATAGGGGTAATCCTTGTCTTCCCAGCAGGAGGAGAAGCGTTCGGTGAGGCCGCCACAGCACTTGTGGAAGCGGCAGTCGGCAAGGGCGCCGTCGTAGCGGAGAACCTGGCCCCAGGTTTGGTCGATGGCTTCACGGACATTGTTACCCACGGCCATCGTGAGGCCCTGATAGCGCTGGCAGTGGTCGTCGGCACAGACATCGAAGAGTTTGTGGTCCTGATGGTCGAACCACTTGCGGATTTCGATGAGATCTCTCGACTCCGGCTTCGCCTCCGCTCGAGATGACAGGGGGGAGGAGCTCGAGATGACAGGAGAGAACTGGCCCTCCAGCCAGGTGACGAGGCCCGGGGTGCCGGTGAGGGCGGGGCCGTCTGTCTTATGGGCGCACCGGCGTTTCTGAATCATCGACATAACCCAGGAACGGGAAATTACCGCGTGGGCTTTGAGCAGTTCCAGGGACGATGTGGCGCTCATCTCCGAGGAGATTACGCTCAGAAGATAGTCTTCAACACCTATTATATTAACGGCGCGGACATTTGTGCCCTCCACTATGAACCTCAGTGTGCCGGCGAACTTCTGGTCCAGTTTCCTTTCCCAGTGGAAGCCTACGCCGATGGTTACTCCGTGGAGGATGAACGATGGCTCGGCGAAAAGGGTTGAGATGGTGGGGGCTTCGAAAACCAGCGAGTCGTACAGCACTCCGCCATAGTCAATCTTGCCTTCGCGGTAAGATACTTTCTGAGGGCCGGCGCCGTCGGAAATGATTTCGAAGGTGATTTCCGGGGCGGCCATTATGCCAACTTCAATCTTGGGCTGGGTGCGTACAAGGCGCCAGAGAAGGTGTTTTTCCTCCTGCTCAGAGAGGGTTACCTCCGAGTAGATATCGGCAAGGATTTCCGGGGTGATGCGATCGAAATCCTTTTCCTGGGGAACCACCACGAAGCCGGCCATGTCGGCCGCTCCGGGGCTGATGGCGAAGTTCTCGTGACCATCGGCAAAGTAGTGATGGGGCTTTTCCTGGCGTCGTATGGTCACGAAAGCGCGGTATTCTCCCTCTCCGGCCCAGGTGAAGGCGTTGAAGCGCGGCTCCGTTTCTTCCGCCACCAGGGTTTCGCAGTCCAGAAGGCGGTAGAACATCTTGGCCATGGACTTTGCCGTTTTGGCCCTGAGCATGAAGATGCCGCGGTTGAAATGCTTGTAGTGGTAAAGCTGGGCGTCGCGCACGGAGTCCAGGAATTCGAGATCACCCTTGAACTCTTCCGGAAGGGTGCCGCCGGCTGCCGATATGGCCCTGAGGAGCCTGTCCGCCGTTCTTTCCAGGGGCATGTAGCCTTTGGGGCAGGCCTGGAAGTGGGCGTGCTGGGGAACGGTGGTGCCGCTGTTGGGGCTGTTGTAGAACACCATGTAGTCCGGGAATGCGCAGCAGAGGTCCAGCATGTCCGGAAAGCGGTGCCATATTGTTTGAGGGACGTGGGTGTCCCGCGTTATCACAAGGTGGTTGGGGAAGATGGGGGCCCTGTTTACCAGGATGTTGTATTTGCGGCCCTTGCGCCCTTCGAAGGGGAGGGTGTGCTGGTGCTCCATGTAATTCTCTTCGCAAAGGGGGCAGCCGTGGTCGAAGATGGGAAGTCTGCCGGGGTTCGACTGCAGGGTGACAAGGATGCCGTCCATTTTGAGGGTGCGGGTGCGGGCGCTCTTGAGGGCCCGGTACTTTGCCGCAACCGCAGGCCATACGGATAACTGGTCGTGGACGAATTTGTCGATGTCGGTTGCCATAAGCGTCAGAGGAGGTTCAGGAGTTTGGGCTTTACTTTTTGGAACTCGTACTCGAATACCGGGGTGAGGATTCCTTTGCCGATGGCATCCTGGACATCGGCAAGGGACCACCATCTGCCTTCGGAGACCTCGGTCTCCTGGGGGATGGGACTAAACTGGCCGATGACGGCATACACGGAGGTGATTTCCCGGAAACCGTCGCCTTCGTAGAGATAGGTTTCGATGTATGTGGGGTTGAATTCCCGGAGGGCGAGTTCTTCTTCCGCCTCGCGGTAGAGGGCTTCCTGAAGCAGTTCCCCGTAGATGACGTGGCCGCCTACGGCCGTGTCCCAAAGACCGGGATACAGCTTTTTGATGGGGGCGCGTTTCTGGAGATAGATGTTGCCGAAGCGGTCCAGTATGTGGAGATGCACGACGGGGTGCAGGAATTCCTGTGGAAGAGAATGGCAGTTTTCCCTTGAGGCCTGGCCGGTTACAAGGCCGCTTTCTTCCACCACGGGGAGCATTTCCGCTGCGGGAGCGGGCTCCGGGGCGGGGGAGTTTGCGCTGCGGCGGGGAAGTACCGGTGCGGTTTCAAGGGGGTATACGAGTTCAAACATGGCTAAAACACGAATTTTACGCAAAAGACCGCTTTGCCCTCTACCCGGCCTTCTATGAACCAGCCGTCTTCAGCGGCGAGGCGGTAGAGTTCCACCTTCTGGCCGGGGGTGGTTTCTTTTATGAAACTTATGTACAGGTCTTTTACTCGTTTTGTGCTTGTGAGTTCATACGGCAGTGCGTCCATGGCCCAGACTACGTATCTGACGTTATTGGTGTGGCCGATGATGTCGATGTCCGAGTAACTCACGGCGTGCTCTCCGACGCTTTGGGGTTCTGCGCCGCGGGGAAGGACTGTTTTGGGGCAGGGCTCTTCGATGGCGCTTTCCATGGGACCATCGACACGGAGCAGATGCTCTATGGTTTCCGGACGCACAAGGCGGCGGGTGGCTTCGTCTATGATAACCCAGGAGGTGGTGCAGGTGACGAGGTGTCGGCCTTTGGCATCGTCCATGAAGAAGTCCCGGAGGAAATACAGGCCGTCAAGGCCTTTGTGCCAGGTGGTGAGTTTAACGTTGTCTCTCCATTTGGGGTAGCCTTCGAAATGGATGTGCATGCGGGAGAGCACCCATGCGGTGTGGTGCACGTGGAGCTGGTCGTAACCGAAGCCAAGGGCACTGGCGGCCCAGTATGCGATTTCCTGGGCGAAGTCCATGAAGGCGGCTGGCTTCATCTGGAAAGAGGCATCCGTGCCGTAGCAGGGGATGCATATGTCCTCACGGAATCTGTATCCTTCCCGTGTTATCATAGGTTGAGTGATTTCAGGGTTTGAAGTTCCTGCGGCGAGTAGAGCAGGCGGTCCACCGCATTCGGTGCCACGCGGCCAAGGATGGCCAGGGCCAGGAGGCCCAGCGCGGCGAGGGCGGCGAACACTATTATTATAATAAGGAGGGTGCGGGGCTTTTTGGGGGGTATTTCGGGAGATTTTGGCTGGGGCCATCTCTCGCAAGCTCGGGTCTCGACTTCGGCTTCGCCTTCGCTCGAAATGACAGGGGAAGGGGTGGTCTCTTCCGGAGATTTCTCGACTTCGCTCGAAATGACAGGGGACGGAGCGCGCGGAGAAATCTCTTCGTCGAAGCCCTGGTTGTTCTTCAGCGATATGCTCACGAGGCCGAAGCCGGCGGGCCAGATGTCGAGATCTTCGTCCGGGACAAAGAAGAAGTGGTTCTCGCGCGTTGAGCGGAGGCGCCCCAGGCCGGGGAGCTCCACGGATTTGCGTTCCGTGAGGATTCCTTTCAGTTTTTCAAGGAAATCAGTAAGCTGCTTCCCGGTGATGCCATATTTCTCCTTCATGCGTTCTGCCAGAAGACCGTCTTCTGTGGCCTTGCGTGTGAAGGAAAGGCGGCGGTAAGGGGGATTGATGGTGTAGCCTTTGTCGGAGAAAGTGGAGGGAACCAGTTCCGCGATGAAGGTTCCAACGCCGGGCACGCCCACAGAGTCCTTCTCCAGGATAATCTCTTTTATTGATATCGACAGTAAGGCTACATCCATCGGCGGCTCAGGCTAGTTTTTTCCGAACACAAAGATATGAATTTTTTTCGCAAAAAATTTGCAGATTCGAAAAAATAGAGTACCTTTGCAATCCCGTTTTCCAAAAGCGGTAAAAATTCCTCAATAGCTCAGTTGGTTAGAGCATCTGACTGTTAATCAGAGGGTCGTAGGTTCAAGTCCTACTTGAGGAGCTCCGAAAGCACTTGCAAGCAGTTTGTTGCAGGTGTTTTTTTTTGTATTTTTGCAGGAGCAAAAACCTGAATTAATCTATGAAACTGGACGGAAGACGTATGAGCAGCAACGTGGAAGACCGCAGGGGCGGGCTGTCCACGGGCGGAAAACTTGGAATCGGCGGCGTTGTGCTGGTTGCCATCATCACTTTCATCATGGGAGGAGATCTGGGGGATGTGATAAGCAATGTGCAGAGTACCGGCGGAATCGGCATGGAGCAGACATCGGCCCAGGGAGAGGCGCAGTACGAGGAACTGGCAACATTCTCGAAGCAGATCCTGGCATCCACAGAGGATGTGTGGAGCGCATATTTCAGCCAGAACGGTCTGGGACAGTATCGCAATCCCACGCTGGTGCTTTATTCCGATGCAACGGCAACGGCCTGCGGAACCGGTCAGGCAGCGATGGGGCCTTTCTACTGCTCCGGAGACCAGAAACTTTATATCGACCTTAGTTTCTTCGCCACCATGCGTCAGCAACTGGGGGCCGATGGAGACTTCGCATACGCATATGTGATTGCGCACGAGGTGGGCCATCATGTGCAGAACCTTCTGGGAACGCTGGGCCAGGCCCACAGCCAGATGAACCGTATGTCCAAGGCCGATGCGAACCGCGTGAGCGTGCGCCTGGAACTGCAGGCGGATTTCTATGCGGGCGTATGGGCCCATTATGAGAATACGATGTTCAATTCCATAGAAGACGGAGATCTGGAGGAAGCCATCCGCTGCGCTTCCGTGATTGGCGACGATTATCTGCAGAAGAAAGCCCAGGGCTATGCCGTTGAGGAATCGTTCACTCACGGCACTGCGGCGCAGAGAATGCGCTGGCTCAAGAAGGGCATGACAACGGGCGATATCAGCAAGGGAGATACTTTCAGCCTTAGTGATTCTCAGCTGTAATTTTTTTTTGGAGGTTCCGAAAAAAGCAGTATCTTTGCGGTCCCTAACGAAAAGGAGGTGTAAAAGCATGATTATCGTTCCCGTAAAGGAAGGCGAAAATATCGAAAGAGCGCTTAAGAAATTCAAGCGTAAGTTCGAAAAGACAGGTACCGTACGCGAAATGCGCGCCCGGAAGAACTTCGAGAAGCCGTCCGTGATCAAGAGGATCGCCCATCAGAAGGCTGTCTACGTGCAGCATCTCCGCCTCCAGGAAGAGCAGTAAGCCATACTGGAAAAGGGAAATTAGAGCCGGATTCGCAAGATTCCGGCTTTTTTCGTATATTTGTAGATGTTATTGGCTCGTCAATGAAGGCAAAGAAGGTAATAAGGAACATCCTGCTGGGAATCGTGGGCTTTTTTGTACTGCTTCTTGTGGCAGTGCAGATAATCCTGAGCCCGAAATTCCTCACGAAGATTGTGAACCGTTTCGCGGCGGACTATGTGGACGGGACGGTGCATGTGGAAAAAGTGCGTGCATCGGTTTTCCGCTCTTTCCCTTACCTTAATATCCTTGCCGATGGCTTCTCTATCACCTACCCACATGAGCGCTTTGCCCAGTTTGACGGTCTTTGCCGTGAAACCGGCCGCTTTGCGCTTGTTAACCGCGGCAGGGGAGAGGTGGAGGATACACTGGCATCGCTGCGGAGGCTGGATGTCTCCGTGAATGCCATGTCGCTTCTGAGCGGGAAGGTGGATATCCGCCGGGCGCTGGTTTATTCCCCGCGAATCTTTGCTCATTATTACGATTCAACATCGGCAAACTGGAATATACTTAAACTTGGGAGCGGGGAGAAGGAGTCTTCCGGCGAGGCGATGCCCATCATCATCCGCAAGGCAGGGCTGCTGGAGAGGCCTTACGTGGTGTTTACCAACCCCAAGGATACGCTTCACGCCTTTATCGCCATGAAGGATATAATGTTCAAGGGCAACCTGAACACTGCCGATATCCTGCACACGCGCTGGGGCCTGGATGTGGACAGCCTCTTCGTTTCCGGCCGACTTCCCGCCGATACCCTGGCGCTGGGGCTGGACCATTTGGGACTTCACGGAGGAAGCCAGTCGCTGGTTTTGGACGCTCAGTCCAAGGCATACCTCGCATCGGCCACACGTGGAAGGATGGCGCTGCCAATCGGCCTGCTGGCTCAGGGCTCGCTTCCGGACAGGGAAGACGGTGCGGTTGAGGTGAAGGTGGATACCGCCGCGCTCAATGCGGCGTCGCTCGTGCTCCAGGCGTTCGGGGATGTGGTTTTGAGGGAAGACCGCACATCGGTGAAGGCCAGTGCGAAGATTGACGACTGCCCCCTCACGGCCATTGCCAATGACTATGGCGCCTTGGTTCCGGAGCTAAGAAAGATTCATACAAACGCTGTTCTGTCGCTCCAGGCGGATTGCGACGGAGATTTCGTGCCGTCGGAAAGCAGGATTCCGGACATAAATGCCCGTCTTCGAGTTCCTTATACGGATATTGCCTATGAGGATATCCCTTATCGCGGTTTCACGGAGTTGGATGTGAAGGCGGCAACGGACAGCTGCTACAAGCTGAACGTGGATATAGATAAACTGCTTCTGGATATATTCGGCGTAAGCCTCAACCTCAAGGGCGGGGCCGATGATGCCCTGGGCGGAGACCCTCTGATCAAGCTCCACGGCGATATAGGGGCGGATCTGGCCACGATTCTGGATACTTTCGTGGATGATGGCGGCATCACGGGAACCGGTTCGCTGAAAGGCACCATCGGCGCAAGTACCCGGGTTTCGAAGTTGAGCGCTCCCGGAGGAATAAGCAATATCGACCTGGATTGTAATGCCAGGGCAAACCACCTGAGGGTTTTCGACCGGCCGGATTCCATTACGGCGTTCATCCCAAGCGGAAAGTTGGTGATAAAAACAGTGGGTAAGGGTCGTAAGACACTGGGAATTAACGCTTTCCTGGACACTCTTTCTGTTCGCTCCGGGAAGAACATGATGGTTCGCGGCCACGGGGTTGGCATAGTTACCAATAATCTGGTGAAGCTGGTCCAGGGCGGTCCGCAGGCAGTGAGCGCGAGTTTGAAGGCACAAAGGCTTGCGGTTCGCGACAACACGAGCATATCGGCCTTGCTGGGAGATCTCAGCCTCAGTTTGTCGGCCAAGCCGCATTCTTCCGCCACGAAGGCGCAGTCCCGCAGGCAGCATTATATCGATTCCCTGCAAAGGGTGTATCCGGGCGTGCCAAGGGATACTATCATTGCTGTTATGCGGCGAACCCGGAGGCTCCCCGTGTGGATGCAGGAGGAGGAATTCCGTCAGCACGACATCGACATTGCCCTGGACGAGAGCCTTGCCCGTTATGTTCGCGACTGGGATTTTCACGGCAACATCGGCCTTGGAAGGGGTAGGTTCAGGATTCCGGATTTCCCTCTGGTAAACAGGCTTTCATCGGTGGGCGGCTCGTTCAGCAACGACAAGGTGGAGATAGACAGTCTCACGCTGCAGTCCGGAGAGTCGGATATCAGCGCGGCTCTCACGGTGACTGGGCTCAGGCGGGCGCTTTTGAGGAAGGGTCTTATCCGCGTGGATGCCAATGTGACATCGGAATATATCGATGCGAATGAAATTATGAGGGCGTATGCCTGGTCGCAGACGGAGGGCATGGACAAGCGCATCGGCGACGAACCGGCTCCGGCGGAGATTCCGGACAGCGTGAAATACGCCCTGGTGGTGGTTCCTGGCAATCTGATTGCCAACATCGGCCTTGAAGCCAACCAGATACGATACGACAGCCTGCTGGTTAGCTGGGCCGCGTCGGACATTGCAATCAAACAGCGTACGATGCAGATAACCAATACGGTGGCCATGTCCAATATGGGCGACATCTACTTCGAGGGGTTCTATTCAACCATTGCCAAGGACGATATCAAGGCGGGGTTCGACCTGAACCTGGTGGATGTGACGGCGGAGAAGGTGATAAACCTGTTCCCGGCGCTGGATACCATCACGCCCATGCTCAAGAGCTTCGGCGGATATCTGGACTGCGAGGTGGCGGCGACATCGGCCCTTGATACCAATATGAACTTCATTACTCCCAGCATCGACGGAATAATGAAGATTTCGGGTAAGGATTTGTCGATACGCAACAGCAAGGAATTCAGGCGCATAGCGTCGCTTCTGCTGTTCCGTAACCGCAGGGAGGCCGTTATCGACAATATGTCGGTTACCGGTATGATCCGGGACAATACCCTGGAGGTGTTCCCGTTCGTGCTTTCGGTGGACAGGTACTTGCTGGCGGCCAGCGGAATCCAGAATATGGACGAGTCGTTCCGCTACCATTTCTCGGTGATTAAGTCGCCGGTTCTGGTGAAGTTCGGCGTGAATCTGTGGGGGCAGGACTTCAACCATATCAAGTGGGGGCTGGGATGGCCGAAATATCGGAGCGCCAATGTCCCCGTGTTCACTTCTCAGATGCACGATGTGCAGTACAACCTGCTTGGCTCCATACACAATATCTTCGACATCGGCGTGGAAAGGGCTATCGAGGAGAATCGCAGCCAGAGTCTCATTGCCGATGAAATGGCGCGTCTGAACTATACATCGGAGATCGACACCACGGAGAATGTGCACTTCAGGGATTCGGTGATGAATGTTCTGGGTGCTCACGATAATCCGGAGGAAAGCATTGAAGAGAGGCTGGAAAGGCTGCGCGAAGAGGTTCTTTCCGAGGAGGAGAATGCTTCCCGCAAGGGCGACATGAAAAAGGAAGACGACGATGTTCAGCAGTGACGACTATCTTGAGGTGAGCATCCGTCTGGAGCCTTTCAGCGAGGAGATGGCGGAGATTCTGTGCGCGGAACTGTCCGAGCTTCCATATGATTCCTTTTTGAATGAGGAGCCGTTTCTGAAGGCGTATATTCCGCGAGAAATGTACAACGTACAGGCGTTGAAGGCCGTTTTGAGCGGGTATGACTGTGTTGCGGGCTTCTCCGTGGAGCTTATGCCTCAACGCAACTGGAACCGGAGCTGGGAAGAGGAGTTTAAGCCGATAGTGGTTGATGGGGTCGTGACAATCAAGGCGCCGCTTAATGGCTCCGTTCCACGCACGCGATATAATATATGGATAGATCCGCAGATGGCGTTTGGCACCGGTAGCCATCATACAACGTATATGATGATACAGCGGATGCTTGGGCTGGGCATGAAGGGTTTGTCGGTGCTGGACATGGGATGCGGAACGGCCATTCTGGCCATTCTGGCCGCCAAAATGGGAGCGCGCAAGGTGTTCGCCGTGGATATCGACGCAGTAGCCGCCCGTTCCGCCTGGGGCAATGCCCGCTGGAACCGCGTGGGCACCCGCGTGGAAACAGCCTGCGGCGACGCCTCCCTGCTTCAGATGGCCACCTACGATGTTATTCTGGCGAATATTCATAGGAACATACTTTTGGACGATATGGGTACCTATGAGCGTTCCCTCCGCCGCGGAGGCCATCTCCTTATGAGCGGCTTCTACGAGACAGATGAGCCTGCACTTTTGGACCGAGCCATGGGGCTGGGTTTATCTTTGGTTGGCACATCCCACCGCGAGGGCTGGTCCTGCATGGAATTCAGAAAATAATGCTTATATTTGCACCCCAATCCGCGGGTGTGTTGGAATTGGTAGACAACCCAGACTTAGGATCTGGTGCCTCACGGCGTATGGGTTCGAGTCCCTTCACCCGCACGAAAGCTTGCCTGGCTATTGCCAGGCGCTTTTCGTTTTCGGGTGAAGGGACGTCGCCATCCAGACCCTCCACAAACTATGAGCGAGTACTTCCAATACCTCAAATTTTTCATATATT
>JAEEUZ010000176.1 GCA_016290725.1 Bacteroidales bacterium
TTACAACGGCCGCAGGACTTGTCCAGGATGGCGCCGGTGGTGTCGTCCACATAGGGGACGAAGTCCCGGCGGTGGCAGTTGGGGCATTCCAGACGCGAGGTTTTGCCGGCGTACTTGGCAAGGTGGTAACGGAAATCACTCATGACTGCTGTTCCTCCTGTTCCGGCTGTTCCGCATGTTCCGCGTCGGTAACACGCGGAACGGGGCGGTTGTTCTCATCCACCAGGCCTATCTTTTTGGCCTTTTTGATGCGTCTGTGAACGGTTGTAGAAGTCATTCCGGTCTCGCGGGCAATCTCCCTGACAGACATATTCTTATCCAGCAGGCCTATAATCTCTTGGATGTCCTCCATCTCGGTGACGGAGTTGTTTTCCTTGAGGTGTTCGTACTCCTTCCCGAAGTCCACAAAATCGAAGTGGGTGTAACCATCGGTCTGGATGAGGCGGTAAATAAGGACGTTGTCGGAGCCGTAGAGTTCGGCGCCGGTGCGGACCTTCACCTGCTTGACGTAGCGGATCTCGGGGTCTTTGACGGACTTACCGATGGCGATGCCGGCGTCAAAGAAGCTGATGAGCTTGGAGGAACCGGCCAGGTCGTACTGGGTGATGGGCTGCCGGCCGTCACGCTTGGGCGTGTGGGCAATGACGATGAGGGTAAGGCCGTAGGTGCGGCGAAGTTTGATGAGGCGCATCATGAATTCGCTGGCGGAAAGGCCTTTCTCGGCGTCTTTGCACAGGAAGGTGAGGTTGTCCACGAAGAAGAAGCGGACGCCGGATTCGGCTGCCTGCTCGATGCTCTGGAGGATGGCTTCTTCGATGTTGCCATCTACGATGAGCTCGGCAGAGAGTTCGAAGCGGCGGAGGTTGGCGGGGAAGAAGTGCCGGGCTCCGGAATCGGCATCCACGTAGCGGTCACGCAGGTGCATTTCCGAAAGCTCGCAGTCGATGTAGTCCACTTCTTCGCCGGTGTGACGGGCGATTTCCTCGGCGCACTGGATGCAGAAGATGGATTTGCCGACGTTGGAGGAGGCGAAGACGACGGTGTTCTCGCCCTCGACGATGAGCCCGCGGCAATGGGACCGGGGCTTGGGACGGGTGAGGGATTCGTCAATCCAGCCGTTCATCGGCCGGCCCTGAAGGACGCCTACCTGGTCGGGCATGCGCTTGACCTTTTCGGCTTCCTGGACGATGGCTTCGATGGGTGCGATGGATGCGGGAAGGTCCTCACTGGGTGGTCTTTGGGTCTTGCGTGCCATGTTACTTCCTCCCGTTCTTTTCGTCAAAGAGTTTCAGGGCGAGCTCCAGGTCGGTGACAATCTTGCGGCCACGCTGCTTGACTGCGGGCGCGAGGATGCCGTCCTTGAGCTTCTGGGCGGTCTTGTGGGATACGCCCAGGGCCTTCTCGATGCCGATGAGACCGTACACGAAGCGGCGGGAAGGGTCGGCGTTTTGGGATTCGGCCGAGGTGCTCCGGCCGCTTTTGGCCAGGGCTTCATCCAGGAACTGCTCCAGGCTGGTGAAGAATTCTCCTTCCGAGAGGGCGTAAAGGGGCCGCGTTGATTCTGTAATACTCATAAGGCTTGTAGCATTTATGGTTTTGGAGAGTATAAGGGGGTAACGGGTGGAGTCCGTGCCCCTTCCACTCTACGCGGGTAGCCTCCACTGCATCCGCGCTTTGTCCGGGTACAAAGATTTGAAAAAGAGCACAATAAAACGGCCCCCTGTAGGCTTAATGAACGCTTACAGGGGGCTGTAGTTAGGCTTATGGCTGTGCTTAATTCATTGTGACGTTGAGACCTTCGTCGCTGAATAGTTTTTCGATTAAGCGCTTAACGGACTCTTTAGCATTGGCAAGGGATACATAGGTGCCGGGGGCATTAATGCCGATTAGTTGCCCGATGAGATTGTGGGTGGCACCGGGGCAGTTGTGAATAATGATCTTGGATGCCCAGGCTGCGTGATAGTTGGTGATGTTGTTTTTGTGTGTCCAGCGGTAGTTGTCGTCCAGGAGGCCGTGCTTTTTGAGCACGTCCAGGTACGGGATGGCATTCTGGAGTTCTGCAGGGAAGGGGGTACCGTCCTGCTTGGTGGCATCGGCTTTGGCCGGCGCATGGGAGGTGTCGGGTTTGAAGTCCGTGAATTTGCCTTTGTAGGCGAGGAGTTCTTCGGCTGTGAGCTTGTGGGCCTGGGACAGAAGGATGTTGATGACGCTCTCCACGCGGTCACGGCGGAGGATCTTCATGCGGTCGTAGCTCTTGTAGCTGTCCTTGAGGAAATCGATGACGTCCAGGTGGCACATGAGGCAATGGTAGTCGATGGCGGCAAGGCATCGGTCTATGATGGCCCTGATAGGAGCGTCAAATACTTCACGGCAGTCTTCGGGGATGCGCACAAGGCGGCGCTTGAGCTGGGAAATCTGATAGTGGATGTTGAGAAGTTCATCAGAAGTGTTGGGCATCTCGGCGGTGGGGAGGTGCTCGTCCAGGTAAGCCATCATATCGTCAAAGGAGCGCTGGCGGCAGCTGTCTTCGGGGGCGGGAACATCGGCGTGGATGCGGGCTGCAATCTGCTCCTGGGTGAGTTCGCAATACTCATCGGGGGTGACGTTTTCCAATACCACCTCGCCGGCACCTTGGAACCATTCGCAGTCCTGTCTGTGCCGACACTTGACACAGACGTTGATGACGTCGTACGCGAATGTTATGATGCTATGCATGGGGTATTTGTGGTTTGGAATACAAATTTAACGATTTATATGTGACGTTCGACATGGGTTTTACGGGAAGTTTTCAACAGTGATTACGAACCGTAAGCAGAGGGGCGTATAAGGGCGTTTCCAGTGGCAAAAATTTTTTGAAAATTTTTTTGGCGTTTTGGATACGCCATTCTACTGCCTGCTATCCTGCTCTACTTAATGTTTTCCTTTCGCTGATTTGGCGTAAATAATTGTTTTGCAATTAGTAAAGTATTCGTTATATTTGTATAGAACAATGGGTGTTCGTGGGATTTTAACCTAAACTTAAGCTATGATCGCGCTTCCTTCTATTGCGTTTGGTGGATTCTCTGGGTCGGCAAAAGGTGTTACGGCTCGCCAGGTTGGCGGCCGTAGCATCCTTTCGCTGAAGTGCTATCCTACCGGGGTCGCGACGGGAGCGCAGCTTGCCCGTCGGGCTTCTCTGAAAAAGATTTCCAAGAACTGGGTTTTGCTGACCAATGAGCAGCGTGCCGACTGGGACCGCCTGGCCGAACATGCTACGGGGGCATCGTCCCTGGGGCAGAAGGCAGAGCTCTCCGGCCTTAATCTATACGTGCGCCTGAACGCGAACCGCGTGATGGCCGGGGAAGCGGTGCTGTCGGATGCTCCGGCGGGGCAGGTGGCCGTGCCGAATGTGTCCTTTACCCAGGTGATTGTTACGCCGCAGCTGGTCGTGATGGCTGGCGTCAGGCATGAGCCTTCTCCGAATAAGCTGGTTGTGAAGATGTCCGGGAGTCAATCTGCCGGCATTTCCAACGGCTGGAGCAAGACTGTCATCATCACTCCCGGCATGGAGGAAGACTGGGGAGAGGCCGACGTGACGAAGCTTTACCTGAAGACCATTGGCGTGGAGCCTACGCCGGGCCAGAAGGTGTTCGTGGAAGCTTATTGGCTGGATACTGTGACCGGTTTCACCGGCCAGGTGGCAAGGACTTCTGTGATTGTAACCGGCGAGTCTCCTTACCAGCGCCGCGTGAAGGTGACCATGGACGACCTTGATCCAGAAGCTGAGCAGCACGTGTCTAGCCTGGACGTGGATTTCTCCACCAATGCGCCGGCTGTGTACTTTGATTCCGTGTGCCTGGGACACAGCAATGTGGCGTCTTCTGAGGCCACCCTGGATCAGCCGCTGCCTGCAGATTGTATTGGCATCTTTATGGCCATGGGTCGTGGTATGGGCGAGGATGGCTCCCTGCACCCGCAGTCTTACGAGATCCAGACTTCCAACTACACCAGTGAAACCAAAATCCGCTTCATGCATCGCGGCGGTAAGTATATCAAGCCCACCGAGGTCTTCGGTCCCGGTGTATGTTATTCCAATAGCTAATCTGCCGTTATGTTCAACTCTATACGAAATAACTTTGGCGCCGGTACCATCCAGTTCAAGGATATCCGTGAGAGCAACTACCTTGTCCTCAATGTCTCCTTTACGTATCGCACGGACAGCCCCGCTTACCAGGCGGCCGACGTGCTGGAAATCACGGTGCCTGACCTGAATATTGACCGCAGCGCCAACACGGCCGT
>JAEEUZ010000029.1 GCA_016290725.1 Bacteroidales bacterium
GCGGTAACGGGCCACGTTTTCCGAGGTGGTCTTTTCCGGATGCTGGCCGGTCTGGATCGCATACTGCTCCGCGGGAAGGCCAAAGGCGTCGTAACCCATGGGATGCAGCACGTTGAAGCCCTTCAGGCGCTTATAGCGTGAGAAAATATCACTTGCGATGTATCCCAGGGGATGCCCCACATGAAGGCCTGCTCCTGAAGGATACGGAAACATATCCAGCACATAATACTTGGGCTTGGAAGGGTCTGTTACAGCCTTGTAAGTCTTGTTGGCCGCCCACCAGGCCTGCCACTTTTTCTCGATCTCCAGAAAATTGTAATCCATATATCTTAGTTTATTCTTATTCCATTAACTCCGAAAGAGCCGTCCGAACGCTTCTGCAGGCGGAATTCCACCGTTACCGACATTGCCACCTTCACCTTCTTTCCGCGATGCTTGGCCGGTTTCCATTTTGGCGAGGCCGATATCACCCGCACCGCCTCCTCGTCCAGGGTCTCATGCACCCCCCTGCTCACCTTCACATCGGTGACATTTCCTTTCTCGTCGATGATGAAATCCACAACCACCCTGCCCTGGATGCCGTTCTCCACGGCATAGGAAGGATAGCGCAGATATGCATACACCCACTTCTCCATGAAGGTCCTGGGATCATAGCTGCCCATGAATGCAGGCTTTATGTCGCAGTCGAAGAAAGACAGCGTGCGGGCCGGAAGGTCCACAGGTTCTGAAGCACCGGGCCGGAATGAAGGCGCCGGAGCCCCGCTCATCATCACGGAGAAATTGAAAAGGTACTCAAGACTCCGTTCCATGGAGTCGAAATCCAGAAGGTCGAAGCTGTCCCGGGCGGTATTGTGCTCCGGATACCTGCCGGTTGTAAACAGCACGGAAGGAATTTCCGCGGCATAGAATGCCCTGTGGTCTCCCGGATAGGGTTCTTCGGTGATTACACTTGCCTGCACCGGAAGCAGTTCGCTTTCCATACGGTGCACCAGCGTGTTCATATCGGCATTGGACGATGTGTACGCAAGAAGATCCCTCTTCCCTGCCCCCAGCATGTCCAGATTGATCATCGCGTCTATGAGCGGAACATCTCCGAAGGCCCTGTTAAGGAAGTACCACGAGCCTGCCATCGATTCTGCCGATGCCCCGAAGCCGATAAGCAGCACTGAGCGCCTCAGCGCGAGCGAGTTCGTCGATAGCATGCGGGCGAGTTCCATCAAAAGGGCCATGCCGGAAGCGTTTCCAACTGCTCCGGGATAAATGCGCGGCACCATCTCACCGTCCAGCATGTATTTGTCCATTCCCATCCCGTCCATCCTGGCTCCGATAACGATGTACCTACCCTTCAAGGCGGGATCCGAGCCCTGGATAAGGCCGATGACGTTACTCGAGCGCAGCGTATCCGCCCCCTCCCTGGCAATGCCGAAAACCTCACGCGGGAGCACGTCCACGCCATAGGCCTGCATCACCTCTTCCAGATACGATGCCGCCATCTCCTCTCCCTCGCCGCCGGCTTTGCGGCCTTCCATCTGGGCTGCGGTGAGCGTGAGCACATGTTCCTTCAGGGCACGCACCGTTTCAGAATCATAGAACCCGGTGTACGGATTGCCGCTCTGGAACTGCGCACGGCACATGATGCCGCACAGCAGCAGTGCTGCCGATATGAAAAACTTCTTCATCATTTGTCCAAATCAAGTATCCAGCCAGCCTCTGGGCAAAGACCGCGCCGTATGAGCCTGCTCCGTGTTCGCAGCGCCTCTTCCCTTGTCGCCGACGGGCACACCGCAACAACGTTCAGCCCCCGCACACGCGCCACCACGGCCTTGCATCCCGCCGCCTCCATCTTCTTTTTCTTCCGCTCCGCATGCCTTGGCTCACGATATGATCCCACGACAACATAATAGCGCTCCTGGGGCTGGGCCTTATCGGCCACGACCTGTGTCTGGGCTTCCGCCTCCAGCCTTGCCGCCTCGGCAGCAGCTTCCTCCGCCCTCCGGATCGAATCCCTTTCCGCCGCTTCGGCAAGCCTCTGCTGCTCCGCACGCTGCTCCACCGCAGCCTCTATCTGCGAGGAAGTGGGCCTCCCCGCGACCTTCCTCAAAAAGTCGCATCCGCCCGCTAAAACACAGGCCGAAACCATTGCCGCTATGGCTATGAATGATTTTATTCTCATAAACCTACAAATTTAACTCAAATTCTCACGGGGACAAAAAAAATGTGCTTATCTTTGTTTTTGAAAAATAAAAGATATGAATATTAGACGAATCGTCCTTGCCGGAGCGTTCTGTTTTGTGGCGCTGGGATTATCGGCACAACTACTGCCGGAGAGGCCTGTGGAGCCTATTAAATGGTGGGAGCCCGTGGAGTTCCCCTGGGCCACGCACAAGACAGATACCATAACGGTGTACATTATCGGAGACGTGATGAGCCACGGGTCGCAGATCGAAGGCGCGCTCCGCCACGGAAAGCCGGACTTTTCCACCTTCCTCAACCACATCGCCCCCGATGTGGAATCGGCCGACATCGCCATCTGCAACATGGAATACACCCTGGCAGGCCCTCCGTACTCCGGATATCCCAGTTTCTGCGCACCGGACGAGTACACGATATACCTTCGGGACATCGGCTTCGACGTGCTCCTTATGGCCAACAACCATATCCTGGACAAAGGCTACAAAGGCCTCAGCCGCACCTTCGCCGTGCTGGACACCCTCAAGGGCGTGCAGTACACAGGCATGGCACGTAACGCCCAGGAAGACAAAGACCGCTATCCTCTTATTGTAGTGTGCAAGGGCATCAAGATAGCCATCATAAACTTCACCTACGGCACCAATCACAAACCCACGCAGGACTGGCCCAAAATCAACCGTATCGACAAGGCGGATATCCTCGCCGCAATAAACCGCGCCAAGGAAGCGGAGGCGGATCTTATCTTTGCCCTCCCCCACTGGGGCATCGAATACAAGTTCAGGCATAACGCCAGCCAGGAAAGCCTGGCCAGATTCATGGTGGAAAACGGTGTGGACGCGGTTATCGGCGGCCATCCCCACTATGTGCAGGACATGCAGTGGATGGGCGACGTGCCGGTAATCTATTCCCTTGGCAATGCCGTGTCCAACATGGATGGCCCTTCCGCCCGCACCGGCATGGCAGTAACACTTAGGATTGCTTTGGCAACCGGCGAGAAGCCTCGCATCCTCGCTCCCCAGTACGAACTTCTGTGGAATTCCAAACCCGGAGAGGTGGAAGAAACCCACACCTCAATTCCCATGAGGAAATTCATCGCCATGCCAGAAAAATGGCACCGCCAGGACGCCTACCGCCTTATGAAAGAGGCATATTACAGAGTTCAAAAAGAAACCGGCATACATGAAGAAGACACTGAAACTGGAAGCCGTTGACCCGGTTGAAATATACGGTCCCGGAAACAGGCTCCTCATGGAGTTCTGCGCCCATTTTCCCAAGCTCAAGGTAACCGCCCGTGGCGATGAACTCATCCTCGAGGGGCGCGAAAGCGACATTGCGGAATTCAACATCCGCTTCGGGGAACTCCTGGAACGAAGGCTCCACAAGCGCAATCTCAACTCCTACGACGTGGAAGATATCTTCGACTCGGACAACTCGGCCACATCCTTCCGCCTAAGCGGCGACGCGGTAATAGTCCATGGCACGGACGGCAGGCCGATAAAAGCCCGCAACCACACCCAGGAGGAAATGGTGAAGGCCTATTTCGACAACGACCTTCTCTTCGCCGTGGGCCCCGCCGGAACGGGCAAAACCTATATCGCAATCGCCCTGGCGGTGCGCGCCCTTAAAAACCGCGAAATCAAGCGCATCATCCTCACCCGCCCCGCCGTAGAGGCCGGCGAGCGTCTCGGCTTCCTTCCAGGGGACCTCAAAGAGAAACTGGACCCTTATCTCCAGCCCCTGTACGACGCCCTGGAAGACATGATTCCCTCGCGCAAACTCCAGGAATTCATGGCCGACGGAATCATCCAGATCGCTCCCCTCGCATACATGAGGGGCCGCACCCTGGACCGCGCCTGCGTGATTCTGGACGAAGCCCAGAACACCAACGTCACCCAGCTTAAGATGTTCCTCACCCGCATGGGCACAAGCGCCAAGTTCATCGTAACCGGCGACGCCACCCAGATAGACCTTCCCCGCAAGGAGGATTCCGGCCTGCTTTACGGCATAAGCCTTCTTGAAGGCATCTCGGGAATTGCCACAATCCGCTTCGGCAACAAGGACATCGTGCGTCATCCCCTCGTTACCAAAATAGTAAAAGCCTTCGACCGCAAGGCGGACGAAGGCTCTTCATCTGAGAATCAGGACTGATCCTTACTGGGCAAGAAGCTCGCGATACTTGTCGTATGCTTCCTGGTACTTGGGATCCTCGTTACGCAGGATGAAGTAGATCTGCCTGAGGTATTCCGCGCTGTAGCGCTCCACCTTGTCGTACTGAGCCTGGCCCTTAGCCAGTGCGTATGCTGCCTCGAAAGGCTCCAGGCCTTTCTTGTAGACCTCACGCATCTGCTCCATCATGGCATCGTACTTCTTGTACTCATTCACGGGAAGGGCATTGGCCTCCTCCTGAATTTCGGCGGCTTTGTTCACCCATGCGAGACCCTCGCTGAACAGGCCGGTAGGATCCTTGGGATCCACTTCCACAACAGTGCGGAATGCCTTGAGCGCGGCATCGAACTCACCGATCTTGATAAGGAGGTTACCCTGCACATTGTAAAGAGAGGTGTTTTCGGGCATCTTCTGCTTTGCAATCTCAAGACGGTCAAGGATAAGGCGGGGATCCTCATTCAGCTGCAGGTACAGGTTGATGAGGGAAGTGAGGATGGCCTCGTTGTCCGGATACATGTCGAATCCGCCTTCAAGATGCTTGCGTGCAGCAAGAGTATCCTTCTGCTCGAGGCAGATGGTTGCCAGGTTGGAGAATGCGTTACCCTCTGCGGAGTAGCCCATGTCCATTGATTTGCCATAGAATTCCACAGCCTTTTCGAAGTTGCCGGCTTCCTGGGCGGTAAGGGCAGCATTGTAGAAGGCTTCCCTGATGGGTACCTCGCAGGGCTCCGTTGCACTTACGGTTGCCGCCATTGCGAACAGGGCTGATGCCTTTGCATTGTCACCGAGGGAATAGGCAGTAATGGCATCCTGATAGTAGCTGTCTGCAATCTTCTTGAGAGCGGCAGCGATGTCCTTGTTCTTCTTGTGCTTGGCATCAACCTCATAGGCCTTCACATAGGCATTGTATGCCTCCAGGAGTGCGTCGCCCACGCATGAGGGCTTGGTTACCTCGATGAAGGCGATACCGCCGGTTGCGGGATCGAAGTAAATGTTCTTACGCTCGAAAACCTTCTTCTTGTACTGTACGCCGCCAAGGACTACATATTCCTCGGAGAGGGGTTTGTCGTTACCCATTGCAAGGAGAAGCTCCTGCTCGCCGATGCCAAGGATGACGTTGGAGGTGGGATTGTCGTATGCAGCCAGATATGCCTTGCCGAGTTTGATCCAGGTGTCCGGCTTAGCCGCCTTCTTGGGATTCTCGGTTAAAGCTTTGGCCTTGTCGATAGCCTTCTGGATGACGGCATCGCTCTTGACCTGAGCGCTTGCGGAAAGAGCCACAAGCACTGCTGCAAGGGAAAGGATAAACTTTTTCATGATTCAAAATTTATTAATGTTTACTGTTCAATATTCTCCTGCGGGGTTTCCGGGGTGTTCTCTTCGGAAGATTCTTCCTCGGTGTGGTTCACTACGGATACCGCTGCGATTGCGTCTCCCTCCTTGATGTTTATGAGTTTGACGCCCTGGGTAGCACGTCCGGCCACGCGGATGGTGGCAACGGGCATTCGGATTGTCAGGCCGCTCCGGCAGATAATCATAAGGTCGTCCTGGTCGGTGACATTCTTTATTGCAACGAGCTTTCCGGTCTTGTCCGTGATGTTCAATGTCTTAACGCCCTTGGCGCCACGGGCTGTCTGCCGATATTCCATAGGGTCTGAGCGCTTTCCGAAGCCGTTTTCAGATACCACGAGAACCTGCCTCGAAGCGGCGTCTTCCGCAGATGGATCACGGCTCACGACACCTATTACATAGTCCCCTTCATCAAGATTGATGCCACGCACGCCCATGGAGGTTCTGCCGAGGGGCCTTGCCTCCGACTCGTCGAAGTGTACGCAGCGGCCTCCGTTGGCTGCAATCATGATCTTGCAGTTGCCGTTGGTGAGGATGGCTTCCAGGAGTTCGTCGTCTTCCCGGATGTTGATGGCGTTCACGCCGATTGTGCGCACATGGGAGTATGCCTCCACCGAAGTTTTCTTCACGATACCCTGGCGGGTTACCATCATTATATAATTATTCTTGATGAACTCTTCGTCCTTGAGGGACTTCACGTTCACATAGGCTTTCACCTTGTCGTCCGGTTCGATCATGAGGATGTTCTGGATGGCGCGGCCCTTGGAGGCGCGGTTGCCTTCCGGAATCTCATATACCTTGAGCCAGTAGCAGCGACCCTTCTGGGTGAACAGGAGCAGCGTGCTGTGGTTGTTGGCGATGTAGATGTGCTCGATGAAGTCTTCGTCCCTGGTGGCGCTGCCCTTCATGCCGGTGCCGCCTCGGTTCTGGGTGCGGAATTCCGTCAGAGGAGTGCGCTTGATGTAGCCGAGGTGGGAGATTGTGATAACCTGGTCTTCGTCCGAATAGAAGTCTTCCGGATTGAATTCGTCTTCCGAGAAGGTGATTTCCGTGCGGCGGGCATCCCCGTAACGGGCCTTGAGGTCCATGGTTTCCGCCTTCACCACCGCGAGCTGCTCCTCCACCGAAGCGAGGATCTGGTTGCAGCGGTCGATGAACTTCATCAGCTCGTCGTATTCGCTCTGGAGCTTTTCGCGCTCCAGGCTTACCAGCTGACGGAGCCTCATTTCCACGATTGCAGCGGCCTGGACATCTGTGAACTGATACCTGTCAACGAGCATCTGCTTCGCTTCGTCGATGCTCTTGGATTCGTAGCGGATGATGTGGACGATCTCGTCGATGAGGTCCATGGCCTTCAGCAGACCTTCCAGGATGTGGGCCCTCTTCTGGGCTTTGTCCAGTTCGAACTTCGTGCGGCGCACCACAACCTCGTGGCGGAACTCCACGAAGCACTGGAGGATTTCCTTCAGGCTGAGGGTGCGGGGACGGCCCTTCACAAGGGCGACGTTGTTGAACGAGAAGGAACTCTGCAGCGGAGTGTACTTGAACAGGGTGTTCAGCACAACGCCGGAATTCACGCCCTGCTTGAGCCTGATTACGACGCGGATGCCTTCACGGGAACTTTCGTCGTTGATGTAGGAGATGCCCTCGATCTTCTTGTCTTCTGCCATCTGGGCAATCTTCTCGATCATCTCCCGCTTGTTCACCATGTACGGGATTTCCGTGACCACGATGGTTTCACGGCCCTTTTCATCCACTTCGATTTCCGTCTTGGAACGGATTACAACCCTGCCGCGCCCGGTTTCATAGGCTTCCTTGATTCCGCTGCGGCCCATTACGATACCGCCGGTGGGGAAATCCGGGCCCTTGATGTACTGCATCAGTTCGTCAGTGGTGATTTCCGGATTGTCTATGTATGCGCAGATTGCGTCGCAGCATTCACTGAGGTTGTGGGGAGCCATGTTCGTTGCCATACCAACGGCAATACCGGCCGCGCCGTTAAGCAGCAGCAGCGGAGCCTTGGTGGGGAGCACGGTGGGCTCTTCCAGGGTGTCGTCGAAGTTCAGCGTCATGTTCACGGTGTCCTTGTCCATATCTGCCAGGACATCCTCCGACATTTTCTCCAGTTTGGCTTCCGTGTAACGCATGGCCGCTGGTGAATCGCCGTCCATGGAACCGAAATTACCCTGGCCCCATACAAGGGGATAGCGCTGGTTCCACCACTGGCCCAGACGCACCATTGCGTCGTACACGCTGGAGTCTCCGTGGGGGTGATACTTACCCATGACGTCACCCACGATACGGGCGCTCTTCTTGGTTTGGCCGCCGTAGCGCACACCCATTTCGTTCATGCCGAACAGAACGCGGCGCTGGACGGGTTTGAGGCCGTCACGGGCGTCCGGGAGGGCACGGGACACGATGACAGACATCGAATAGTCGATGTATGCCGAGCGCATTTCGTGGTCTATCTCCACAGGCTGAATGAGACCCGTGGGTTTCTCCTCTTCAATCAGATTTTTTTCTTCGTTATTATCCATATTTTCAACTAAATTCCGTTGTATGCCATAAGCATACAAAGTTAATCAAAAATACGGAAAAATGAAAGAAAAAAGTGATTATTCTTCACCCCAGGAAGCGGGCCATGAAGTATCGGCAGTTCCGGACATTTCCACCATGGCGGCATGAGCCTCCTCGCGAAGCCTGTCCACCTCCTGTTTCTTGCGTGCAGACCGGTCCACAAGGATGGGCTTACCCACGTGCAGAGTGGCGCAGGGAAGGGATTTCGGGCCGAAAAGACGGTACAGTCCCTTGCGCTCGCGGAAGGTTATGGCAAAGGGAATCACGGGGATGTCATACTTGTACGCCATGGCGAAAGCTCCCCTCTTGAAAGGCCTTATTGGAGTGTACCAGTTCCACCTCACGGCCTCCGGAAAAATGAGCATCCAGTCGCCCCTGCGATGATACTCGTCAAAGGCCTCGTTAAACGCCTTTAAACCGCCGGGAGTTTCCGGTACGGGAATTCCTCCCACATACTTCATGAACCAGCCCATTTTGCCGTTAAAATGCTTCGCGTACATGGGAATGCGCAGCACTGGGCGGCGGGTTGCCTGGTAAACGCTGAGGGCGTCGAAAAGATATACGTGATTGCACACGCACATCGCCCCGCCCTTGAGCTGTTTCTTATATCCACGGAGATTCTTCCGGCCCTCAATCCGGAGCCCGAAGTGGGTGAGGTTCCAGAAATCCGCCGCTATCCACTGGACGAACCAGCCCAGAAAGCGGTTCCATTTGTAGGTGAATGAGTTATCCAGATAGGGATAGGTCTCGTCGAACTGGTACTTCCCCTTCGAAGAGTCTTCCACCTCAACGGTGAGAAGCCTCTTGAAAGGGTCGTCCTTGGGATAGTCCATGCCCATGTCGGGCACATAGGGTTTATCGGGCATCAGCGCTTTTTAATGTTCGATATCTTCATTTCGGTGGAAACCCCGCCGAACTCTTCCAGCAGCATGTAGGTCATCAGACCGTCGGCCCTGTACTCTATAACGATGCGGGAATAGCCCCTTGCAGCGGCCTTTTTGGCCGTGAGGGTTACGGTGCGGGCGCCGCCGGATTTATTCTTGGTCACAAGGTCTGCGTTATTCTCCGCGGCCACGGTTTCAACGTTGCCCGCGATGCAGTTAAGAAGCGTATTCTTGAGGTTACGCATCTGGGTATTGCGGGATGTATCCACGTCCATGGCGGTTCCGCCAAGGTCCGAACGGAGATAGGGACCGTCGATGATGAGATAGTCCCCGTCCGGGTCCGAGAAAATCATGGAAAGCTGGTCCGGAGCCGTGTAAGTGAGGTTACCCTTGCTCACGAAAGACTTTCCGGATGCCTTGATGGTCTTTGTCTGGACGAATGTGCCTTCTACTGTCTGTGCCGATGCGGCCGCCGCAATGGCCAGCGCCGCAATGAATGTAAATAATTTTCGCATAGCGCGCATTTCCAAGCAAAAAAGATACCACTATTTGAGGCTGACGACAATCTTGTCCTTCTCCAGCCCCACCTTCAGCGTCTTCACGGTCTCCTCCACGCCCTCCTTGGCCGCCTTGATCCTTTCCGTGATGATGTATTCCGATACCGGATCCTCGATATACCGGGTTACCGCCCTCTTCAGCGGACGGGCACCGTAGGCGGGGTCATAGCCCGCATCGGCCACGAAACGCTTTGCGGCGGGGGTTATGGTGAGCCTATACCCTGACTCCAGGGCGCGGATCCGCACATCGCGGAGCTCTATGTCGATGATGGACTCGATGTCCTGACGGTTGAGCGAGCGGAAGTACACGATTTCGTCGATACGGTTGATGAATTCCGGCGGGAAGGCCTTGCGGACGGCCTTGTCGATGATGGCCTGCCTGTCCGCGACCATATCCTTGCCAGCGGTGGCAAAGCCGATTCCGGGGCCGAATTCGGCCACTTCCCGGCTCCCCACGTTGGAAGTCATGATCACGATGGTGTTCTTGAAGTCTATGGTGCGGCCGTTGGAGTCGGTGAGGCGGCCTTCGTCCATCACCTGCAGCAGCAGATTGAAGATGTCCGGATGGGCCTTTTCGATTTCGTCCAGCAGAACGACGCAGTACGGTTTGCGGCGGACCCTTTCGCTGAGCTGGCCGCCCTCTTCGTATCCCACGTATCCGGGAGGCGCGCCGATGAGCCTGGAGACGCTGTGCTTCTCCATATATTCACTCATGTCGATGCGCACGATATTGTCCTCCGTGTCGAAGAGATACTCCGCAAGGGAGCGTGCAAGGCGGGTCTTACCCACGCCGGAAGGGCCCAGGAAGAGGAATGTGCCGATGGGCCTGTGCGGGTCCTTCAGGCCGGCCCGGCCCCTCTGGATTGCACGGCATACGGTTTCCACGGCCTGGTCCTGGCCGATGATGCGGCCTTCCAGGCGGCGTTTCATCTTCACCAGGCGGTGGCCTTCCGACTCGGCAACTTTGTTCACGGGAATGCCCGTCATCTTGGAAATCACCGTGGCGATATCTTCATCCGTAACCACGGAAGAACCGCTCTGGACACCCGTTACCTGAAGCCTTACCATGGAACCGGCCTCGTCTATTGCGTCGATGGCCTTGTCCGGCAGGGAACGGTCCGCCACATAGCGGTTGGTGAGGCGTACGGCGGCCTCGATGGCTTCCGGAGTATATGTCACGTGATGGAATTCCTCGTAATGCGGCTGCAGGCTCTTCAGAATCTCGATGGACTGGCCAACGGTAGTGGGCTCAATCACCACCCTCTGGAAGCGGCGGTCAAGCGCGCCGTCTTTCTCCACTATCTTGGTAAACTCGTCCATCGTGGTTGCGCCGATGCACTGGATTTCTCCGCGTGCAAGGGCGGGCTTGAGCATATTGGCGGCATCCAGGCTGCCGGCGGCACCGCCGGCGCCGACGATGGTGTGGATTTCGTCGATGAACAGGACAATGTCCGGATTCTCCCTGGCTTCATCCAGGATGGACTTGATGCGTTTTTCGAAATCGCCCCTGTACTTGGTGCCGGCCACCACGGAGGCGATGTCCAGCGACAGGATGCGCTTCTTTGCCACTACAGGGGAAATGTCTCCGGCGGCAATCTTGAGGGCGATTCCTTCCACGATTGCCGATTTTCCCACGCCCGGCTCGCCCAGCAGCATGGGATTGTTCTTCTTGCGCCTTCCAAGTATCTCGATAACCCTTTCTATCTCATGCTCGCGGCCCACCACCGGGTCCAGCTTGCCCTCGCGGGCGGCGCGGGTGATGTCGTAGGCAAACTCCTCGATGTCCAGAGCGTCGTCCTGAGCGGCCTCCATGAGGCCTTCCGCGGGCTGCTCCTCATCGTCGTCCTCTTCTTCCTCCTGGGCGGGGCGAAGGAGGCCTTCATCCTCGAAATAGGCCAGCATGCGGCCGTAGTCCACGCCGTTGGAGCGGAGGAAAACCTGGCCGTAGCTGTCCGTGGTGCGGCAAAGGGCCAGCATCAGGTGCTGGGAACCGGCCGCCTCGCTCTTCATCCTGGACGCCTCCATCACGGTGATGCTCAGCACGTTCTGGGCCTGACGGGAGAAATTGATGTTGTCTATCTGTTCGTACGGAATGCTCTCTCCGGTTTGGATGCGGGAGTCTATATAGGCCTTCAGGTTCGAAGGCTCCACGCCCAAAGCCTGGATGGCCTTGAAGGCGGCATTATCCTCATGACGGATGATTCCCAGAAGGAGATGGTCCGGGCCGATGCCGTAGCTGCCGGTTCTCATCGCCTCTTCGCGGGAGTACTTGATAATTCCGTTAAGTTCTTCTGATACTTGTAATTGCATATTAGAGAGGGTTTTTATTATCGTTTCCCGCACGGCGGAAGTCCATGCCGGCAAGGATGGAGCCGGCCCCGTCCGTATCCGGGCGGTCCCCCACCACCACGCACTCCGACGGTTCTACCCCGAGTGCATCGGCAATAAATAGGAAGGGGGCCTTGCAGGGCTTGAGCCCACCGGCCTTGGGTGCGTCCACCACCAGATCGGCCCAAGAGGGATCGAAGCCGATGGCCTGGAGTTTCTCGTTCACGAAGCCGTAATCCGACAGTACCGCCACCTTGATCCCCCGCCGGCGAAGATCAAACACCGCGTCTTTCACCCAGGGGCGGATATGGTAGTGTTTCTTCAGTATCCGCACCGTATCCGGCATATAGGAGCCGAAATACCAGTCCCGGGACACTCCGCCGCTGAAGAAAGCATCATAGAATGCCTCCTCGGTGGGGAAAGCCTTGCCGCGAAGAGCGTTGCGAAGCTTTCTCTCACGGGCAAGCATGCCCAGCCTTCCCCGCATCAACTCCTTGAAGATGAGGCGGGGAATAAGTCCGGTACGGGCATACAGAGTGCCGTCGAGGTCGAAGATTACAGCCTTCACTCTTTGACGAGTTTTTTGAATTTGGCGTGACGCTTCTCGTCCTGGAGAAGGAGCTGGAGTTTGAACTGGCCGTCACGCGCGCCTTCAGCGATGCATTCTTCCTTGAATTTCTCGAACGACTCTTCAACAAGACGGTACGGCAGGGGTTCCTTGAGTCTCAGGGAATCGCGCTTTGTCTTGTATTCGATATTGGTTCGCATGAGGATCTGGTCCACCTCCTTGTTGAAAGCCTCCGCCTGCTCCTGGGTAACTTTCTGATCGGCAAACTCATAGTAGAAGCGGTATCCAAGGATATCAAGGTCTGCGAAGCCGATGAAGAAGCGAACGCCCAGGCCGGTTTTCTTTTCCGCCTCGCGAACCGCCTCGATGAACTGGCGTTCGTGGAGTTTCTCGCCGGTGAGGGTGACGATTCCGTTCACCTTCTGAATCATATGCACGGTAGGAGTGGCGCCGAAGCAGGGACCGGCCTCCAGAAGGTCGTTCATATTGTAGCGGTACAGGCCTGCGAATGTTGTCACATAAGGGCAGTAGCGCTTGCCCTCTTCCAACTCATGCAGCTGCAGGAAACGGGGTGAAGGATTGTCCAGATCTTTCTCCTCGATGAACTCATAGTAGTGGAAATGAGGGAAAAGCACCGTATTGAGTGTATCGTCCAGGACAAGGCCGAAGCGGCATTCCGAGCTGAAATAGCCGAACTCCTGATGAAGCATGCCTTCCGGGAAGGAATTCGCGAACTTGTCCAGATACACTTTGGTATTGCCGCACTTCCAGGTGTTCAGGATCTGGAGATTGGGCCAGTAGTGCTTGGGAAGCACGGTGCCGTATTTTTCCTTAAGGGCGCGAAGATGCGCCGCGCGTTTGGGATTGGGTTTGAGGCAGGCCTCAAGCTCCTTGCGGATTTCCGGGTCGATGACCACCTTCTCCGACAGGGTACCCTTTTCGATATCGTCTACATACTCGTCGTAGAAGCGGTTCACGTTGTTCTGGAGTTCCACGATGGTGGAAGGATTGGCCGTTACGATGAGGGTTATGTCCTGCTCGATGCCCATGCGCATGAGCACATAGTAACGGGCATTGTAATCCGCAATGGAATACACGCACTGGGGGTTGGAATACAGGGCCTTCACAAAGCCGGGGCAGTCCCTCTGGGTTACACCGGAAACGCTGCCGAACATGGTTCCGTCCGGGGCTTCTCCCTCCTTCACCTTACCCACGATGGAAAGGATCTTGCCGGAGAACACCTTGTGGCGGTTCTTGATGAAGTTGAACAGCCACACTTTGGTCATTTTTCCGTAAACGCTGTCCAGATATTCACGGGTGATGGGGATCCACTTGGGCTCGGAAGTGGTTCCGGAAGTGGTTGCGTAAAGGACGGGCTTTCCGGGGAAAAGGATATCCGCCTCGCCGTTTTTATGGCGTTCCACGTAGGGTCTGAGATCCTCGTAGTCGATGGGCGGCACTTTTTCCTGATAGCGCCTGTAAAGTTCATTGTCGTCCCCTGCCTCGAGTATCCACGCGAAATCGTGTTCGCGGCCGAAGACAGTGTCTTTGGCATAGGAGAGGATTGAACGAAGTGTCTTTTCTGATGATTTCCGCGGGTTGCGGGTTGCTTTCTTGAGATTAAGGTACTGAATACCTCCGGCCATTCCCAGGAGGGTATTCGCCACAATCATTCCTTTCAGTTCCATTAATTGATTAAGTGTTTATATTGTTGACATTCTGTCCACGCAGAGTTCAACGAGTTTGCGGATGGCGGGTTTATAGTCCGGATTCGAGCTCTGGAGGTAGCGGTTTGCGATTGCGCAGCAAACGGTTACGGCGTTGTGGCCGAGCTGGGCGGCAAAGCCTGCCAGCGGCGAGCTTTCCATCTCGAAGTTGGTGATGCGGTAGTCTTGGTCGTCCGCAGAGAAGCGGAAGGACTCGATCTTCTCCAGCATGTCCGGCATTGCAAGTGGCATGCGAACTACCCTGCCCTGGGGGCCGTAGAAGCCGGGGGCCGATATGGTTACGCCCTTCACGGTTACGTCTTTCAGAAGCTCGATCATTTTCGGGCTGGCCTTCACGAAATAGGGGCTGGGGAGATTGGGATCCCAGTCCATGTGCTTCTTGAAATCCGCCTCCACCTGGGGGATGGTAACCTTTTCCCTGTTGCCATACCAGTTCATCACGCCGTCGAAGCCCACGGAAATGTGGGAGAGGATATATGCCCCAAGGGGAATATCCGCATGCAGCGCACCGGATGTGCCGATACGGAGGATATTCAGGGCCTTGTGCTCGGGCTTAACCTCGCGGGTTTTGAAATCCACGTTTGCCAGGGCATCCAGCTCCGTCATCACTATGTCTATATTGTCCGGGCCGATACCGTGGGAAAGCACGGTGATGCGCTTTCCGGCGCGTTTTCCGGTTACTGAGACAAATTCCCTGGAAGCATGGCGGAATTCGATGTCCGTAAGATATTCGGCCACCATGTCCACCCTGCCGGGATCGCCCACTAGTATCACATTGTCGGCAAGTTCTTCGGGTTTCAGATGGATGTGGAAAGCGGAGCCGTCGCCGTTGATGATGAGTTCAGATTCGGGAATTCTCATAATTTCTTGTGTTTTTATGTGAACTAACAAATATAGCATTTTTGGCGCACTTTTCCTATATTTGCAGAAATTTTTACACCATGTGGCAGAGAATTCAAACCTTATATCTGGCAATATCGGCAGTGCTTATCGCAGTGCTTCTTTTCGGAACCGCATACGTTCCCGTGGGCGGGGGTGAACCCGTGCGCTACATCGCCCTGCAAAGCCCCTGGTTCGGCATACTTCTGGGAATCATCGCCCTGATGATTTTCATAGCCCTCATCGCCTTCAAGGTGAGGATCCTGCAGATGCGGATGAGCACCCTGTCGGCCCTCGTGGCCCTTGGCGCGCAGGGCTGGCTTGCCTTCCTGTACTTCACCATGGAAGGCGTGGTGTTCAAGTGGACGGTTATCTTCCCCCTCGTTATCTGTATATCAAATATCCTGGCAGCAAGGGGTTGCTACCAGGATCAACTCATGGTGGAGGCCGCTACGCGAATCCGCGATTCACGCAGGAAACGCCGCCGCTAGCCTTCGTATTTGCGGAATGCCACGCAGGCATCGTGTCCGCCGAATCCCAGGGAATCTGAAATCGCAAGCGTGAGCGGAGCCTTTACGGCTACGTTCGGGGTGTAATCCAGGTCGCACTCCGGGTCCGGCGTGTCCAGATGGATGGTGGGAGGGCAGATGCCTTCGCGAAGCGCCATGATGGCGGCGATGGCCTCTGCGGCGCCCGCGGCGCCGAACATGTGGCCGGTCATGCTCTTGGTGGATGAGATGTGCGCCTTGTAGGCGAAGTCTCCGAGAGCAAGCTTGTAGGCCAGGGTTTCAGCGGCGTCGTTCAGCCTGGTACCTGTTCCGTGTGCATTGATGTAGAGGCAGTCCTTTGCGGGGTCGAAACCGGCTTCCTGAAGGGAAAGCTCGATTGCACGTGCCTGAGTGGTGCCGTCCGGGCGCGGTGCAGTTGCATGGTATGCGTCGCAGGTGTTGCCGTAGCCCACGATTTCAGCAAGGATGTTGGCTCCGCGCGCAAGGGCGTGGTCCAGTGATTCGAGCACAAGCACGCCTGCGCCGTCGCCGATCACGAAGCCCTGGCGGTTCGCGTTGAACGGAAGGGATGCGTAATCCGGGTCTGTCGAAGGCGACAGGGCCTTTGCATTTGCAAATCCGGCGACTCCGAGTGGAATCGAAGCGTGCTCGGTACCGCCTGCAAGGATTGCATCGGCATATCCGTGACGGATGGCCCTATAAGCCTCTCCAATGCAGTGGGACGATGTTGCGCAGGCCGTGACGATATCAAGGCAAGGGCCCTTGGCGTTGTTGCGGATTGCAACATGGCCGGCCGCGATATTGGAAATCATGGTGGGGATGAAAAGCGGGGAAATCCATCGGCCCGACGGCTCCTCGATCATCTTCACGGTCTCGCGGTATTGGATTTCAAAACCGCCGATTCCGCTTCCCACGTATACGCCAAGGCGGAACGGGTCTATGTTGCCTTCCCCATCGTCGGTGGAGCGGAGGCCGCTCATTTCCATTGCCTCTTTGGCAGCTGCGATAGCGAAGAGGACGAAGTTGTCCTGTTTGCGCACGAAGGCCTTTTCCATGCCATAGGACTCGGCATCGAATTCCTTCACCTTTCCGGCAATTGTAACGTTCACGTCCTTGAATTCCTCAACGTGCACGATACCGTTCACACCGGCCTTGAGATTCGACCAGTATGTATTAAGGTCTTTTCCAACGGATGAGATGATTCCCATCCCGGTAATAACTACTCGTTTAGGTTCCATATCATTCATGAGTTTCGAGGCGCCTCTGAGCCACTGCCTCCCACTTGGTGCCGGGGCGGCCGTAATTGGCATAAGGGAAAATGGAGATGCCTCCGCGGGGAGTGAAGAACCCCGTAACTTCTATATATTTAGGATCCATAAGTTTAATGAGATCCTTCATAATGGTGTTCACGCAGTCCTCATGGAAGTCTCCGTGGCTGCGGAAACTGAAAAGATACAGCTTGAGGCTCTTGGATTCCACCATTTTCACGTCCGGCACATAGCTGATGCGGATTTCCGCGAAGTCCGGCTGGCCGGTGATGGGGCAAAGGGTGGTGAATTCCGGGCAGTTGAACCTTACCCAGTAGTCGTTTTCCCGGTGAGCGTTCTCGAAGGTTTCCAGAACCTCCGGAGCGTAATCCTGGCTGTAGCGTGTTTCGTGCCCCAGCGCCTTGAGATCTTTGGGATTGCGTGCCATGACTTATTCTCCTGCTTCTTTGAGCCTTTCCGCATTTTCGGCAATCTGCAGCTGGTCTATGCACTCCTGGATGTCTCCGTCCATAAAGACGGGAAGGTTGTACATGCTCCAGCCTATGCGATGGTCCGTTACGCGGCCCTGGGGATAGTTGTACGTGCGGATCTTGGCACTGCGGTCTCCCGTGGACACCATAGTCTTGCGTTTGGCTGCAATGCTGTCCAGATACTTCTGGTGTTCCATATTATATACGCGTGAACGCAGTTCCTCCATAGCCCTGTCCAGGTTCTTCAGCTGCGAGCGCTCTTCCTGGCACTGGACAACGATGCCGGTGGGGATATGGGTGAGACGCACTGCGCTGTAGGTTGTGTTCACGCCCTGTCCGCCGGGGCCCGATGCACAGAACAGGTCCTTGCGGATATCATTGGGATTCAGCTCGATGTCGAATTCGCCGGCCTCCGGAAAAACGGCCACCGATGCGGCCGATGTCTGGATGCGGCCCTGGGTTTCCGTCTGGGGAACCCTCTGCACGCGGTGAACGCCGGATTCGTATTTCATGATGCCGTAGACACCATCCGTAGAAGACGAAAGCTTGAACACAATCTGCTTGAAGCCGCCTGCCGTACCGGGTGCCTGGTCGCTGATTTCCAGCTTCCAGCCCTTCTGCTCCGCGAAATGCTGATACATGCGGAACAGGTCCCCCGCGAAGATAGCCGCTTCGTCGCCGCCGGTGCCGCCGCGGATTTCCACCATGGCGTTCTTGCCGTCGTCCGGATCTGCCGGGATAAGAAGGAGCTTGATGTTCTGCTCCATGTCCGGAATCTTCGGTTCCAACTCCGCAAGCTCCTCACGGGCCATTTCCTTCAGGTCCTCATCCTTTTCGTTCATGAGGATATCCTTGGCCTGGGCCATCTCGTCCAGAGTGCGCTTGTACTCCAGACCGGCCGCGATAATGGGCTGCAGCTGCTTGTAGTCCTTGTTCAGCTGAACGAACTTCTTCATGTCCGCGATAACCTCCGGGTCCGCGAGCGATGCTTCCAGCTGTTTGTATTTGTCCTGAAGGCTTAAAACTTTCTCCAGGAGCGTATTCTCTGCCATAACTCTTATTTACAATAAGGGCGCAAAGATACGCATTTTTTTCCGTTCGGCAAAATTGCTATCTTTGCAACCGTTATGCATACAAAACAGGAGAAACTGGCAGCGTTCGAGAGGCTGCTGGACATAATGGACAAGCTGCGGGAGCAGTGCCCGTGGAATGCCGCGCAAACATTCGATTCAATCCGCCGCCTCACCGAAGAAGAGGTTTACGAGCTAAGCGACACCATCATGGAGGGAGACCGCCAGGGAACCGCCAAGGAGATCGGGGATCTGCTCTACCACATGGTGTTTTATGCCCGCATGGGGCAGGAAGAAGGCGCATTCGACATTGCCGACAGCATCAACAAAGTGTGCGACAAGATGGAGTTCCGTCACCCGCACGTGTTTGGGCCCGATGCCGGCAAGGCCACATCGGCAAAGGAAATCGCGGACACCTGGGAACTGGTGAAAGCCAAGGAAAAAGGCGGCAACAAGCGCGTGATGTCCGGCATCCCCAAATCCATGCCAGCCCTCCTGAAGGCCCTTTCCATGCAGGAAAAGGCCCGCGGCTGCGGCTTCGACTGGGAGAAGAAGGAAGACGTGTGGGCGAAAGTTCAGGAAGAGTGCTCGGAAACCGCCGATGCCATCGCCACCGAAGACCCTTCCAAAGTGGAAATGGAATTCGGCGACCTTCTTTTCACCATAATCAATGCGGCCCGCCTCTACGGCATCGACCCCGAATCGGCCCTTAACCGAAGCTCCGAAAAATTCCGCCGCCGCTTCACCTATCTCGAAGAAAAAACCATCCGCGAAGGCCGCCTCCTTTCGGATATGACCCTCGCGGAAATGGATGCCATCTGGGACGAAGCCAAGGCCCGCGGCCTGTAAACCTTTCCTATGTTTTCGGTAAAGTAGCCTATTTGAGGAGGTTGCCGAGGATACTACGGGTGAGGGTGGAGGTGGCACTGCGGGTGGCGCTGTTGATCATCTTTTCGCCCATGGACTTCTTGGATTTGGTCTTTTTGCCTGTTACGGCGCCAGTCACGGAATTGGCAACAGTGGCGGCGGCGACGCCGGTGACGGCGGTGAGCACGGATTTGAGCACTTTGGAGCCGATGCCCTTGCCTTTCTTTTTCTCCTCCTCTTTTTTCTTCTTTTCGGCTTCCTTGGCTTCCGCTTCCGCAGCCTTTGCGGCGGCTTCTTCCTCCGCCATCTGCGCCTTCAGGGCTTCCGCCTCTTCGGTTGCCTTGGTGATTAACTCGTAGGCGCTTTCACGGTCGATGGGATGATCGTAGCGGCCGAACAGGCGGCTGCGGTGAATCACGTCCGAGCGCTCCCCTTCCGAAATTGCACCGATCTGGCTCAGCGGGAACAGAATCTTGGCACGCTCCACTACGCGCGGAGTGCCCTTTTCGTCCAGCAGGGACACAAGGGCCTCGCCGGTTTCCAGCTCCAGCAGAGTCTCATAAGT
>JAEEUZ010000177.1 GCA_016290725.1 Bacteroidales bacterium
CCCGTGCTCCTGGAGGACTGTCCGGCCTTTATTCTGGGAGATGTGTTTGACGCCGCCCGCCGTACCGGACCTCTGGAGCGCTATACCCAGCGCAACCTCAATGGTGAGGTTAATTGCCTGGAAGGAGGAGAAGCAGAGAGTGAAGAGGATTATCAGGAAAAGCTGGAGAATTACATCAAGGAGGCATACGCCATCCTGGAGCAGGATATCCGCTATGCCAAGGGCCATCCCGAGTTGCACCTTCTGGTGAAAAAGGATCTCTCCTACCAGTCCTGGTATCCTATCATCTACCACATGGCAGATGCCGCCCCCGTCACCTTGCAGGACGGTATCTGTCTGATGGGCTTCACCGATGACTGCTGCCCCCGGATCATGTATCACGGCAACTTGGGGTATCTTCCCAGCTATCCCGATGCCGAAACCGGTTTCATCGTAGCACTGCTGGAAGGCCCCCTAAGGAACAAACTCATCCGCAGCGCCCGCTACTACAGTCCCAATCCCGGCGGATTCTACGACAGGAAGATGAATGAAGTGCTCAAGCAGCTGAACAATTCCGATTCTTCCGCCTCCCAGTGGGCGAAGTACATCCGCTGTGAAGGTTGCGGCCCCCTGCCCGAAGATACCGACGCTGTCGCTTCTCTCCCTGTGATAGATCAGCTTGACCATCTGCGCCGCAGCATCAAGACCCTCTCCTTTCATTATCGTATGATTGTCCTCGACCTGGAGACCATGAGGATGAACTTCATCCGTACCTTCATCGACCTTTACGGCGTCAAAGGCCGCATCAACGTGTTCCAGATTCCCTTGGAAGGCGAAGATGTCTGCTACGCTCTCCAGTTCCGCGACGCTCCCGACTATAACTATCCCGGCCGCGTGGTCACCATCCGCAAGGTGGATTTTGACGACAAGGACGTCCCCAGCGTAGAATATGAATTTGAGCGTCCCCTTCTCCGCGATAGCGGCAAAGTGGACCGCCTCATCTACACCGCCGGGGATAATTCCACCCGCATCAGCTACCTTTATTGGCTCCTTCTCAAGATCCATCAGCATCCTGGTTCCTACATTATCGAAGACGGTGTCATCCGCCCGGCAAAGAAAAAGTAAGAGCAGGTAGGTGGGCAAAGTTTATGGTTTATTGAAAGGATGTGCCACGGTTGGTACATCCTTTTTAAATAAACATACGGCAGGCAAAGACCATTCAACAACTTTTTGAATTATCTTTGTGACTATGGATAAAAACACGATCAAAGAAGCGTTGCGGACAGGTGAACGGGTAACGCTGGAATGCAAGAGGGCCCAGTCTGATGTCCCATCGTCGGTATGGCAGACCTATTCCTCTTTTGCCAATACCAAAGGCGGGCTGATCCTTCTGGGAGTTGAGGAGCATATGGGGGAATTGGACATAGCCCAGCGGTATTCCATCCTTGGCGTCAACAACCCTGACAAGATCCGCAAGGATTTCTGGAATCTGGCCAATGATCCTGAGAAGGTGAGCGTGAATCTCTTGACCGATGACGATGTCGATTGTATTGACATGGACGGGAAGAAGGTGGTCGCCATCCGCATTCCCAGGGCGGATTATACGGTGCGCCCGGTCTATATCAATAACAATTTGATGCGCGGCACCTATCAGCGCAATCACGAAGGAGATTATCATTGTTCGGAGGAGGTGATCAGGATGATGGTGCGCGATGCATTTCCCGATGGGAACGACCGCCTGTTCCTCGAGCATTACACGATAGATGACATTGACATTCCCACGCTGGAAGCCTATCGCAATCACTTCAATAGCAGATATCCCGAGCATGTTTTCAATAAGCTGGACCATAAAGAGTTCTTGCATCAGATGGGCGGCTATGCCATAAATCGTGAGACGGGAGAGGAAGGCCTTACCATGGCGGGACTGCTAATGTTCGGCAAGGGGCTCCCGGTCAGGGAACGTTTCGACAATCTCAGGCTTGACTACATCGACAAGTCACATTTGATTGGGGACCAGCGGTACAGTGACCGGCTCACTTACGATGGGACATGGGAGAATAACCTGTTCAATTTCGCGACGTTCGTCCTGCCTCGCCTCACTAAGGAATTGCCTCGTCCCTTCAAAATGGAAGGAATGGAGCGTGATGATGATACGCCACAGCATAAGGCCGTTCGCGAAGCCATGACGAATGCCATCATTCACGCCGACCTGATGATTGACGGCGTGTTGAAAGTGGAAAAGTTCGATGATCGGTTCGTGTTTACGAATCCTGGCCTGCTGAAGATTCCCGTAGAACAAATCTATAGCGGCTACGAGACGAGGGCCCGCAACCAGCGTATCCAGAATATGTTTCGCATGATCGGGTTCGGCGAGAACCTGGGCTCTGGATTCCCGCTCATATTAAGTGCCTGGAACGAGAAACATTGGCTGGAACCGGAACTCATCGAGCAGGCTGAACTCCGACAGGTAAAGCTTGTCCTGTACATCCGTTCACAGGAGGATGGCGGAAAAGATGGCGGAAAAGATGGCGGAAAACAACTGACTGAAAAACAGTTGATTATCCTGAATATGATATTGGAGGATCATACCATTTCCGCCAACGAAATGGCGGATAAGATGTCGGGAAAAGAAGGTTTCGCAGTTAGAACAATAGAACGAGAGCTGTCCAAACTGAGAGAACTGGGCATTTTGTCCCGTAAAGGTGGCCGAAAGAACGGAGAATGGGAGACCCATCTTCCGTAGTTTCCGCAACTTCCGTGGTTTCCGCAGGGGCTACTCGTACGATTTCCACGCGTCGGAAATCTTTTTCATAGCATCAGATTTGGTCTTGGTGGCGATGTCGATGTACGGTTTCATGGACTTGTAGTCGGAGTGCCCTGTCCATTTCATAACCACTTCAGGCGGGATACCCGTGGCTAACGCGAAGCAGATGAAGCTGCGGCGGCCAGCATGGGTGCCGATCTTTGCCCACTTGGGGAAGACCTCCGTTTCGCGGTGACCATTGCGGTAGCAAGTCTCAGAGACAGGTTTGTTGAGGCCGCAGAGCTCGCAGAGATTCTTCAGGTAGTGAGTCATTTTCTGGTTGGAAATGACCGGCAGTGCGTGGTCGCCCGGGAGGTCGGCATACTTGGCCAGTATCGCTTTGGCCATAGGGTTGAGGTTGATGTCCAGGGAGTCGTGCGTCTTTTGTGTGGTGATGTGCATGACGTCGCCATCGATATTGGCGCGGCGGAGTTCGGCCATGTCGGAGTAGCGGAGGCTCGTGAATGCACAGAAGCAGAACATGTCGCGGGTCTTCTCCATGGCGCCGGCTTCCTCAACGACTTTCTCGTACTCATTGCCATTGTGGTCCTTGAGTTTGACCTTTGTGCCATTCTTTGGAATCTTATATTTATATAGGGTAAGGAGTTCTTCTTGGTCCAGGAAGATGACGGGTTTGTCGGCCAGTTTGAACTCGGGTTTGTAAGTCTGGATGGTAGCCTCGCGGGTATAGCCCTTGCGGAGGGCCCAGTTCATGAACCAAAGCAGGTTTTTGTACTGCTTCCTGACGGAGTTTTCCTGCAGGCCGGCGGTCTCGCGGAGGTAGAGAACGAAGCTATTGAGCCCGTCTCGGTCGAAGTATTCAAAATTTCTAGCCTTCTTGAAGCGAATCACATGATTCTTGAAAGTGCGGATCATGCGGAGCGTAGCATCGGACCAGGAGTTGGTAATGGAACACTCGTTGATGAACTCATCAAGATATTGCTCCATGTTCTTGGACTTGCTTCCATTGGTGAGCAGCTCGCCGGTTTCGGTTGCAGCGTCTTTACGCGGGCGGCCACGGCGCTTGACTTCCTGGACTTTGATTTCGGCCTTTTCCTCGGCGACCTCGCGGGAGTCCTTTTTGTTGATGGCCAGCTCGAATTGGACACGGAGGTCTTTCTCCGTAGGTTTGTCATAGGTTTCCAGTTCGTAGTTGGCAAAGTGGGACTTGAGGTTGAGGATGCGCTGGTTGATGTGTCGCCAGTCCTGTCCCTTTGAATTGATAAAGCCGGTCGCCACTTCATCGGCCGCCTGGTCCCACTTGGTGGGGAGGACGGAGTACCCAATGGTCTTCTGCAGGCGCGTGCCGCGTATGGAAATGGATGCACGGATGGGTTTTTCTCCGGCTTTGTTGATATCTTTTGTCAAATAAAACTGAATTTTCATATTGTGTGCTATCCTCCT
>JAEEUZ010000178.1 GCA_016290725.1 Bacteroidales bacterium
CATATCGGATACGCACGGGGTGTTCTCGCCGGAGTTCAAGGAGTTCCTCAAGGATGTCGACGAGATCTGGCACGCCGGGGACTTCGGGGGAGGGCTGGACACGGAAGTCGAGATTGCGGCCTTCAAGCCGCTGAAGGGCGTCATCGGCAATTGCGACGACCGGCGGCTGCTGGACCGCTGCCCGCTGTTCCGCTGCTGGGAATGCGAGGGGGTCAAGGTGCTGATGACCCATATCGGCGGGTCGCCGGGCCACTATTATCCCGAGGCCCGGGCGCTTATCCGGCAGTATCGGCCCGATGTGTTCGTCTGCGGCCATTCCCACATCCTGAAAGTTATGGATGATAAATCCGAAAAAGTCCTGTATATCAACCCTGGAGCCTGTGGTAACCAGGGCTGGCACGCTTTCCGGACCGCCCTACGCTTTCACATTGATAGTGGGAAAGTCCATGACATGGAGGTCTTCGAGCTGAATCGGCGGTAGACTGTAATGGAATTGTAATATCCCCAAATTATAATTTTTTTAAAAAATTCTTGCTTGTTTCAAGAATCGGGTGTACCTTTGCCGCCCGAAAGTGTTTTGTTTAACTAGTTAGTAAAAACTTGCAACCATGAAAAAGGTATTTATGTCCGCCGCCGTCATCGCGATGATGATCTGCGCCGCCGCTTGCGGTAACAACAACGCCAAGAAGGCTGAGGCCGAGGCCGACGCCGCCGTCGAGGCCGCCGCCGAGGAGGTCAAGCAGGCCGTCGAGGCTGTCGACACCACCGTCGCCGCCGCCGCCGATTCCCTCGTGAGCGCCGCCAACCAGGTCGTCGCCGAGTAAGCGAAACCCACAATCATTGCGATGAGATATTGTCCCGAGATGGAACAATATCTTTTTTTGTGCTTGCTGTACTTCAGAGTATTGGGCAAGGTCTGTGTGAAAATTGGGCAAGGTCTGATTTTAGCCGACAGACTTTGCCCACTCATTTTGGCCCTTACTACGTTGTATGGCAGATTCGGCGGGCAAGGTTTGCGCATTGAAATCAGACCCTGCCCAAAAGAACGACAGACCTCGCCCAAAGGAGTCTCAGACATTATTTGCTGCTCTTCCGCCGGTTGTGCTCGACGCACAGCATCTGGCAGTTCTCGGAAACTGTCTTGCCACCTTCAACCCAAGGCGTGATGTGGTCGGCCTCCATTTCCGAGATTTCCCAGTGCGTCTTCTCCCGGTGTTCTTTTACGCAGTGCGGGCAGATGCCGCTTTGGCGCTCGTACACCTCCCGTTTTACTGCATCGTCAAAGGTCCGCAGGTTCAGGTATTTCTCGTTGCCGGTTAAGACATACTGGTATATGCCGGACTTCTTCTGTACCTCCGGGTCTTGCATCAGTGCCGCCACCTTGGCTTCCAGGGCGGCGGTATCGAGCGGCTTCTTTCCAAATTCGTTGTAGATTTCACCCCACGGCAGGCCCTTCATCTCCTTGCGGTAGGTGGGGAAGATGGTCTTCACCCAGTTGATGACGCTGGTGTAATAGAGCCACAGCTCGTTGCAATTAGGGTCGTGCTGATGATCGGCCATATACTGCTCGATGTTGCCGGCCGATATCCATTTGAGCACTAGTTCCAGCAGGCCCTGCCGGTTCACCTCCACCCGAACGTATTTATCACCCAGGCCGATGCCGGCACAATTCGTCTTGGAAAAATGCCGCTTGGCATCCGTCAGCCAGGCGCCGGTATAGACTGCGTTTCGCAATTCCTGGTCCGACAACTTCTCCCCGGCGATGTTCACAATCTTGAACCAGTCCAGTTTTTCCGAGTCTGTTCCTTCGCAGAAATACACCATCAACTTGTAGTTCAGGATCTGTTCCTGTTGGTCGTCAGTGAGGGTATGGAAATACTTCTCGTTGATGGAGAAATCATTGTTGAGATACTGGCAAATGGATAAGGTCCGCTGCTGGCCATCGAGGACCTCGAAGTTGCCGTCTTCCTTCTTTACCCAGTACATGATGTTGAGAGGGAAGCCATGGCGCACGGTGTTGATGACTTCCTCCCGCTGCTTGCCGGTATAAACGAATTCGCGCTGATACTTTGGCCGGACGTCCAAGCGGCCGCCATAGGCTACTACGCCTTCTTCCTGGGAGTCGAGATAGCTCGCAAAGAGGTCGCGTATGGTGATTTCGTGAAGTTCAATAGTCATTTCTTTTTAATGATTATGCGTTCATAAATCCTTTTACCGGCAAGATAGGGCGCGCCTTTTGGCATTGAATCCGTACTTGTTCCGATTATTTCAAATTGCTCGGGGCAATACTTATAAATAAACGTTATCGGAACACCCATCAACCCTTCGTAATCCGCTGGAATGCTGTTCGTATTATCCACATTGATTGCATCGTAGTTATCGTATCGAGGATACTCTTCGGGCGTATATGTCTTGTAAAGAATCAACTCTTCATGCCGTTTACTAATCTCTAGATTCGTAAACCACGTTACGCCCGACACACGAATCATCCCTTCCCGATGATCCGTATCGACAGCGGTATCAGCATACCGACTTATGAAATGGGCACAGTTCCTATGAAAGCCGTAGCCAAGCCATACTTGGTTGTTCTTAATCAGTGGGAAGATTTCTCGATAATGAATCGCATTTTGATTACCGATGATGAGAAACTTTTTATCGTACTTGATGAGTTGAGCCACATATTCCCGAAACAGACTGAAAGGAGGATTTGTACAAACAATATCAGCCTGTTTCAGTAGTTCAATACATTCGGAACTACGGAAATCGCCATCACCATTAAGGGGCAGGACCTCCATTTCCGAGGGATCTGGGATGTGGTTACCATTCTTGTCTCCATCGTAAATGATATAGACGGCTTGTTCGCAAGTATTCATAGAGAACAAGTCCGGCTCGTTATTCTTATAACATGTCGCGATGAGGCGCTTAAGTCCCAGAACTTCAAAGTTTAGGGCGAAATATTTGAAGAAGTTGCTTATGCGTGGATCGTCACAGTTACATAGAACAGTCTGCCCCTTGAAATGAGGCCGATAATGACGCAGTTCATTCTCTATATCCGATAACTGGGTATAGAACTCGTCCTTCTTGTTCGATATAGCCGACTGAAGGACAGTATTCCTGTTGGCCATAAGCTGCGCTTTGCAGCATTTGCGACTTATCCGGGAGAAATGGAACGGCCAAGTACAAAAAAGGTGGACGATCGTCGTCCACATTCATGGTACTTGGCGGAACCATTCCTAAGGACAAGTCACGTCCACGCAAAGCGCAGACGTTCACTGACTTATCCGGATTAGGAAATCTTAAACCGCCAAGTTTTAGAATGTTCCGAATAAATAGCAAACGCTATGTTAATATGTCTACAATGCTCTTTGAGGAGCATTGCAATGGCAAATCTACAAAATAAAGCTGAGAATAAAAAACTTCCATCATTCGATGGAACTTATGGAAACGATGAAATGGGGAACTGGCTTAGAACCGTGCCTGTACGCTATTTGAGTGGACAAGGGTTTTTACCTCAGGGATGATTATTCTGCACGCAGCTCCTTGCGATAGATTGAAAAGAAGGGTTTATCGAGAGGAGCGTACCAATAGTTCGGCCTGAAATCATCATTTGATGCACACTGGAGCAGCGTGAAGATAGGACGAGAGTGAAGAGAGTGAAGAGTAAGGGAAGGGCGCCGCTGCGAGCGGACCCTCCGCTCGCAGCCGTCCTGGGGACGGCAGGGGCCATGAAGGCCCCGCGGCGCCCTTCCCATTCAACCCAACCCTTCCACTTGTCTTACTTCAATCTTTTTTCGCCAAACTGCCGCACAGGGAGGCCCTTTCTATGCGCTACGTTGAGGGTTGCGGTGTACGGACCCCTGATTTCGGCCATCGGTGCACCGACTTTGTCAAAAATCGGCATTTCAGGCCCCTCCAGGGCGGGTGCCTGTGCGGCAGTTTGGCGAAAACGAAAGAGAGGGGTGGCAGAGTGACCAGGTGGACCGGCAAACAGGATTATTGACGGTGAACCAGATTATTCGTATCTTCGCAGTAGCTAAAGGATTGGATATGGCTGTGAAAGGAACGACGAAATCGAAGACCGTGTGGTTCTGCTCGAACTGCGGCAACGAGTACTCCAAGTGGATGGGCAAATGTCCCGCCTGCGGGGAGTGGAATACGATGAT
>JAEEUZ010000179.1 GCA_016290725.1 Bacteroidales bacterium
CAGATAGCCTTTATCGGATTTCACATTCCCGTTAAGGGTATAATAATACTCGTACCTGCTGGCTGTAAAACGCATCATATCATTTTTCCAGCCATTACGGGAGAAAACGCCATCGCACCCAAGATAAATCGTTCTTGTCCCCATAACCGGTCCGAACATATTGTAATACATCACATAGGTTTCAACCCTTTGATATATACTGTCCTTACCCAGTTCTTCCCTTCTGCTATAACCTCCCATTTGCGCTCCGGTCCTGTCAGCCTGATAAAAGCTATATCCACCTCCGGTAAAAGTCAAATAAAAAGAACCATTATAACGTTCTCTCATCCCCGTCTCTGGATTCTCTTCGGACACACATTCATAGTAATACGTCTGACAGACTCCTGACAGACATAGCAAGAGAGTGAAGGCCGATAAAAGTAACTTTTTCATAATCATCTAGTATAAATCGTGAACAGGAGCATCTCCCTCGGCATAAGTCATTTCTCCTGAAATGATCTTTTTGTCACTGACATGAATGTTAATGCGCTTAAAATCAGTAGAGAAAGAAACAAAATAATATGACGTTCCGCTGGAATATAAGGAAAATGGCGTCACATTCAATGCCGTGTAGCTAACCTCACACCTATAAGTGATTATCCCATTGGCAGTGGAATACTTCTTAAAAAGCCAGTCAGTATTATAAGTAGTAGTGCTACTCTTGTTTGGGACAAACTGCATACTTCCATAAGAAGGAACCGCAAATCCATCCTTATCAGATTCATAACAGGACTCGCCTCCTCTGGTGAAAGTCACATAGCAAGATCCCGAGTAACTTTTCCTCTCGCCCGTCGTCGGATCTACGGAATAGTTCAAACGATAGAAACGGGTTTGTGAAAAAGCCGATAGCGCCACAAATAACAAGAGAACTGATAATACTGCCTTCTTCATACTATTATTATCTATCTGATTTTTCCTTTTCCATAACATATCATACAACGACCTGTTGAATGACATGCGCCACAATCCACCTTGGAATAAGAAGAATCTCCGGTATAATACCCCGTTTGCATCCAATGGTATCCTACCCCATGGCAGGAAGTGCACTGGCCGTTCCCGTTGCAAGCGGTACATATTCTGCCTCCGGAAACTGAACTCGTAGACGAAGACGATGAATACGAAGATGAACTCATTACAGGTGGAGTCCATATCGGCACGAATGGGATATATACACCTGGAGAAACAACAATCGGTGAATACTTTCTCATAGATGATGTCTCCTGGCTAGGAGCTGTTCTACGTTCGTAGACATATATGGTTCCGTCCCTCTCCACATCGATATTAAGGCGGGATCTGTCTGAAGAGAAGCTGTAATATGCATTTCCGAAATAGCTCTTGCCGTAAAACTGGTCAACTCCGTTCCGGCTTTTCTTGTAATCCCGGAAGCCAGTCTGAGCGGTCATACCATGATCGTCGGAATCATAACAACCGAAATCTGTAAACGTAATGAAATGCCCATCGCCACTATCCGCTACCCTGCGTCCCCCGGGTTCAATCTTGGCTACTCTCTCATAGTAATAAGTTTGAGAATACAGGCCGATTACATTGAGCAATGCAATTATAACTACAACTAACTTCTTCATATTATAGGACCGAAATTCTTATTCTAACCTAGAACTTGACAAAGGTACAATTTTTATCATATAAAGAAAAAGTGATTGCTACTGTTACAGGATGGAGAGCATGGCGGGGAGCGAGGGCTCTTCGCCGGTCATTAGGCGGAAGCCGGAGACGGCCTGGTGAAGGAGCCAGAGTTTGCCGCTGAGGTACTTGCGGCATGGGGCATTGGCAAGGCGGGGATTTTTGTACTCCGCTTCCAGCACAATGGCATTCTCCAACGGGAGGCCCTCCGGAACGGGGGCAGTGGAAGGGAGAGTGTAGATGATCAGGCCGATGTCGTCAGGCGTGGGCAGTTGGTCCAGGCCGCAGGAGACGCAGCCAGGAAAGGCGGATGCGAGCCATCTGGCTTTCTCCGGATCCCGGCCGGCGACTATGGCGTCCAGGCCGAGTTCGCGGGCGGCGGCAAGCGCTGCCGCGGCGGCCCCGCCCGTTCCCACTATCAGGGCAGCGGAGCCCGTTTCCAGGCAGTCAAGGGCGCCGATTACGCCGTCCACATCGGTGTTGAAGGCGTGGAATCCGTCATCGGCCTTTATGATAAGATTGCAGGCATCGATCCCGTCGCAATCACGGACATCGGCCCTTGCAAACGCGTCCCTCTTGTAAGGCGCAGTTACGTTGAAGGCGTCGTACTCCACTCCGCGGGCCCAGGCCGCTTCGAAGCCGGGCTCATCCACCAGGTCGTAACTGTACCGGCCACTGTATGCAGCCTGCATGAGGGCAGGGCTCAGGGAACCCGCAACAGGATGTCCGATGAGGCAGAATCTTCGAAACGGAGCCATATCTCAATAGCACTTTTTATAGAAGGTGAGGCCGGACATGTATGTACCGCTGGCAACAAGGGAAGCATCCCTGCTGGAGAGGAATAGCACACGCACAGAGCCATCGTCCTGGGAGAGGATAACGCCGCCATCGGCCTTCCAGGTGATTGTGTCGATGTCGGTTGAGTCGTATGTAAACTCCTGCGCGAGATCGTTATTGTGCACGGGAACGAAGGGATGAGGCAGCATCACCCCGGCGAAGAAATTGCGCATGCCGTACTCGATTTCGAAGAAGTGGTCGTTCAGCGAGCGCTCGCCCGTTTCCTCGTTCTTATCGGCATGGACGGTATGGCGGCCGGGCATGTCGAAGGTGTAGAGTTTGGCGCGCTGGCTGCCCGCACGCTCCGTAATGAACTTTGAACCGTACATCACCGGGAACATGATGTCGTTGCCTATCACCTTCTCAAAGGGATGATCCGAGCCATACGGCACCACGGGGTCTCCGCTGCTGTGGAAAGAAACGATGGCCGTGGAGTTATTGTCGATGATGCCAAGGTCGTTCACCGCGCCCCACATATTGCCAACCGCCCGAATGGAGAAATGGTCCGACAGACTGGGATTCACGGCCATGATAAGGCCGTCTTTTTCCGCCGGCTTCGGCCTGTCCCTGTCGCTCATGAATGCCACGTTGAGTGCCGTTATTCCTCCGGCGCTGGTGCCGGCAACGAACACCCTTTCCGGGTCTATCTGATACCTGTCTTTGTTGTGTACAAGGAACCGTATTGCCGCATTCACATCCTGCACGGCGCGGAAGCCCGCCCTTTCGGGCGAGAGCAGCAGGCCGAATCCCAGCCTGTAATTAACCGACGCCACGGCATATCCGCACCCGGCGAAATACCTAGCCCACTGCGGGAAGCCGATATCGGCCTTGTCGCCATTATAGAACGCTCCCCCGTGAATGAGAACCAGCAGCGGCCTTGTGGCCGTGCCGTCCCTCTTGGGGAGGTAGATATCCATATCCAGGTCCAGTTCCTTCTCGTCCTTGTCCAGGATCTTGGACAAATAAATCGAAAGGAAAGACTCCCCCGTATCCGGGTATGATGACCAGTATCCCTTCGCCTTGGCGTATACTACGTCGTTAATCTCGCGCACGGCGTACACCGAATCCGTGTACTCCCAAGTCTCCGGGCACTCCTCGAAAAGCGGCGCCTCGTAGGGCTCGAATCTCTCCACCTCCAGCCTCCAGTCTTTTCCTGAAGTGAGCGCCACCTCCTTCTTCCCCGCCTTCACCTTCACATTCCTGGCCTTGGCGAACAGCGTGCCCTCATCCTCATAATATGTCCCCGTTATGGACTTTTTCCCGCTCTTGGAGAACGTTGCATAGCCCTCCCCTTCCTCGCTCTCGATCCGGTAGAGCACCCCCGCCTCAAACGGCGCCTCCACAGTATCGCAGGCGGCGAGAATCAGAAGAAGGACGAAAAATGGTAAGAATCTACGAGAGTTCATTCCGTTATTCCTCAGGAGTTATCCTAGCGATGTAGGTGGAAAGCGTGATTACGCCGTCTATGCAATAGGTGCCGCTCTTCTTCACGGGATTGGCCATGGCATCCAGGAGTCTTTTCACCTTGGGAACGTCCTGATAGTCGCTCAGGAGCTGGATCACCTTTTCGTAGTTGTACTTGTTCATCGCCTCGTACAGGCCGGGGCAATG
>JAEEUZ010000030.1 GCA_016290725.1 Bacteroidales bacterium
CCATCGTTGCGGCGATGCCGCTCACACGGCCGCTGCGGCGGAAGAACTTGAGGTCATCGGCAAAGAAATACATTGCCCAGTGGTCTACATCGGCGGCGGCCCACTCCAAAATCTCGTCCAGGGACTTGCCTGCGAGGGCCATGTCGCCGGCCTTGCACACGATAGGGTAGCAGATGGTGGTGATACCCTTGCAGTCGATTTCCTCGAAGCGGACGCCGGGGTATTTGGCCTTGAGCTCTGCAACCGCCTGGTCCATCGCGTCGAAGGTTGCGGTCATCGCGCGAGAGAAATGAACGTACAGGATGTCGTTCCCGGCGGCGAAATCTTCCTCGAAATACTCAACGTAGCGTTCTTTGGAGATGGCGCTGGTTGTGGGGAGAACCCCGCCGCGGAGCATCTCGTAGAAGCCGTGGCAGTCGAAGGTCTCGAAATCCACGTAAGGATAAATAGTCTTTGCGTCCACGCTGTAGGGCATGGAAATGTAACCCGAATAGCCGTGTTCTTTAGCAACTTTAGGGGTTACGTCGGTGTCGGAATCGGTGTAAAGTTTTAACATAATACAAGAATATAGTCATATACCGGCTGCCCTCCGTCGATGAGGATGACCTCAGTCATGGGGCAGGATTTTTCAAGGGAAGCTCGCAGCTGTTCCGCCTCCTGGAGGGGGACGTCCATACCACGGAAGATAAGAAGAATATCGGCCGATGAAGCCTCGAGTGCCGATGCCAGCCCTTCAGCCGCCTCCGCGCGTACGGGCGAGCCGCAGAGAATCTCCTTGCCGCTTAGGCCAAGGAAATCTCCGGCGCGGCCCTGGGCGCAGTCGCGGATTGCGACGGAAACGGTTCCGGTGGTGACGCTCGATGCGGCCTCCGTCATGCCGGAGACAAGCGTGTCCACATCGGCCTCCGCGTCAATGTTGGCCAGGGCAAAATAGCCTTCGCCGAGGCTGTGCGTGGGAATAACCTCCACACGGGAAGCTTCGTACATGCGTGCCGCCTGCTGGGCCGTGAGAAGGATATTGCTGTTGTTGGGCAGCACCAGGATCACATCCGCCGAAACCTCGTCGAAGGCCTTCAGGAAGTTCTCCACTGGCGGGTTCATGGTTTGGCCGCCGGGGATTACCACATCGACCCCCATGTCGCGGAAGGTGGCGGTGAGGCCATCTCCCGAAGCCACGGCAACGATGCCAAGGGCTTTGCGGGTGCGCTTGAAACGCTCGTCCATCTTGTTTTCGTGATGCTGGAGCGTCATGTTTTCCACCTTGATGGTGAGGAATTCGCCCCACTCACGGCAGCGCGAAAGAACCGCACCCGGATCCATCGTGTGCACATGCACCTTGATGATGGAACCGTCGCGGAAGAACACCAGCGAATCGCCAACTCCTTCCAGATACTCGCGGATTACGCTTTCGTCGAAGGACTCCAGCGCAACTTTACTCCGCTGCAGGCGCAGGATGAATTCCGTGCAGTAGCCGAACTCCAGGACGCTGTCTTCCGTGAAGGCGTTAAAGTCTACGGAATGAGATTTCTCGGCTGCGCTCGAAATGACAGAGTCTCCAGAAATGACAACACCACCCGACAGAGCGTCCCTCATGCCCTCTGCGATGCAAAGGAGGCCCGCGCCGCCGCTATCCACCACGCCGGCCTTTTTCAGCACGTCCAGAAGCTCCGGAGTGTGCTCCAGGGAAACCTCCATGGCGGCTATCCACTGCGTGAAGAACTCCTCCAGCGAGGAAGCGCCGGCGGCAGCGTCCACGCCTTCGCGTAAGACGGTTAGTATTGTGCCTTCCACGGGCTGGGCAACGGCCTGGTATGCCTCTTTCACGCCCGCCTTCATGGCGCGCGAGAAAACGTGGACATCGGCCTCATTCTCCCCGGCGAAGCCCTTTGCGATTCCCGCGAAAATGCGCGAGAGAATCACTCCGGAGTTGCCGCGGGCCCCAAGGAGCATTCCGTGGGCCACATCGGCCGCCATGTCGCCAAGGCTGGCCCCGCTGGCGCTGCACCCGGCCTGGATGGTCATGAGCATGTTGTCGCCCGTGTCTCCGTCCGGGATGGGAAAGACGTTCAGATTGTTGATGGTTTCGCGGCTTTCGCTCAAACGTGCAGCACCGCCGCGTATTAGGTTAAGGTATAGGTCTGCGTTCAGGTTCATCAATCGGGTATGCGGAAACTGCGGCGGAAATACGGGATCTTCGCCAGGCGGCGGAACACGTACGGCTGCAGTGAATAGGTTATCAGAATAGTGGAAGCCATGCCGATCAGGGTGATCCATCCGATGCTCTTCAGCGAAGGATGCGTTGCGAAGATGAGCGAGAATGTCACTATCGCAAGAACCATGGCGCTGAAGACAATGGCCACCTTATGGTATGCCAGTTTATTATTCACCCCTTCCCGGGCTTCGGACAGCAGACCCTCCATCACGAAGATGCTGTAGTCTACGCCGATACCGAAAATAAAGGTGGAAATAACTATGTTTATGAGGTTGAATTCCAAGCCGAAGAGTGCCATATATCCCTGCAGTACATACCAGCTGATGCCCATTGGCAGGAATGCCAGCAGCGCAATCCAGATGTTGCGGAAGGAGATGAGCAGCACCAGCAGCACGAAGGCCGATGAAATCAGCAGCGTGGTATTGAAATCGTCGTGGATGATCTCAACCATGTCGCGGCAGTAGTAGAACGGCTCGATCACCAGTACGTTCGGCTCTGCGGTGAGGGCTTTGATCACATTGTCCTTATCGGCCATGTCAAAGGCTACATCCGTGAACACCATGTATCGGCCGCCTTCCTGCTGCTCCACGTAATTGCTCAGGAGGCCGGGAGGAACTATGCCGCTCTCCACGAGGTTCCCGGGTTCATAATCCTGGGTGAGCAGGGCGATGAACGGCTGTGCGAAATCCGCCGGGAGACCATTTTTCTTTGCCGATGCGGCCAGCGCCTTTGACAGCCCCGCAACCCTTTCCGGGCTCCAGAACTCCTTCCACGCGGCGATCCTTTCCTCCTGCACGCTTTCGGGCACAAGGAGAAGCTCGGTGATGGGGGAGTACCCCTTCACCAGACCGCTTGCTTTGAGCGAATCCAGAGCCAGGCCTAGCCCCTTGTTGTATTCCAGGGCCTTGTCCAGCGATGATTCGTGGTGCGCGGCGAAGTACATGTGCGTGGCGCCATCGGCATTCTTAAGGTTATAGAGGTCCTTGCTGGCAAGGTATTCCGGCATCTCGTAGTTAAGATTGCGGAGGTCGCTGTCGAACTTCACTTTGGGCGAGAATACAAGGCCGATGGTGATGAGAACCAGCAGGATGATAATCACCCAGATGTTCCTGTCCCAAGGCAGACGGTTGATTCTCTCCACAAGAGGGAAGCCGTGGGTGCGCTTGAACTTGATCTGGGACGGATGCAGGAAATGCGGCAGGAAAACAAGGGCGAAGAAGGTACTGCCGATGAGGGCGAACGTGGAGAAGAGACCGAAGTCCCTCAGAAGATCGCTCTCCGTGAACAGAAGGCCCATGAATGCGCCGATAGTGGTGAGGCAGCCCAGGAAAACGGGCGTGGACTCATCCCGCAGCATAGCTTCCGCATCGATTACATAATAATAATGTATAAGTACGTGCAGGCAGTAACTTATCGCAACGCCAAGTACCAGGGCGCTAACGCCAAGGGCCATCAGCGACATATATCCCTTTATCCAGTACATGCACGAAAGGGAGAAGAACGTACCGTACACAACCGGCAGAATCTGCTGGAAAACGAAGGAAAAGCGGTGGAAACTGAAAAGGATGATAATGAGGATAATGAGGAAGGAAATGCCCACGGTGAGGGCAAGGTCCGTCTTCATCGTCTTGGAGTTGGATACACTGGTCATCACGTCTCCGTGGGTGTACACCTTCATGTCCGGATGCTTGGCCTCAAACTCACCGGCAACCCTGTTCAGCATCTTGATGAAGCGTGTAGCCACACCGGAGTTCGTTGCAGCGAAATTGGGCGTTAGGAAGGCCAGGGCCACGGTTTTGTCCGGGCACATGATGTGGCCGTCCACCAGCGAATAGCCGCCGAGGGCTCCCATTCCTTCCGGGAACAGTTCCTCCAGAACCACATTGCGTATGCCGATGGGATCCATCGCAGCCATCTGCGAGGTGAAGCCCGTCATGTCCGACATCACGGTATTGTAATTCTGCGCCATCATGGAGTCGATTGCCTCGGGCTCCATGGCCTCCAGAATGCCTGCGTAATACGAGGTGTCCACGAAGGAGGGAAGGTGCGCAAGGCCGAAGTCCATGGCGTCGAGGGCCAGGCTTAAGTCCAGCGTGTGAAGGATGCCGCGGATGTACTGCCCGGAGGTATCCGCCGCCTGGAGCATGTCGCAGAATTCCTCCATGCCGGCGCCGAGGGCTTCCGGGGTTGCCGGGTTTTCCGCATCCGACGAGGTGATCTGGAGAAACGCCTTATCCTTAATTTCTATCTTACTGAAAGCCAGCTCGTTGTTGATGGCTTCGCGGGGAAGGAGCTTAATGATGTCCTCTTCCAGAGTGATTTTAAGGCCGAAGAAAGCGAATAGCGCAAAGCTGCCCCACAGAAGGAGGTGCATTACAAGTTTATGGCCTTTGAACCACTTAAAAAGGGGTAGAAAGATTCGATGCATCAGAATTTATTCATCAGGGCCGATATCCTCCCGGCAACCTCTTCGATGGTGCCGGTGCCGTCTATTTCATGATATTTTCCGGCGGCGGAGTAATAGCCTATTATCGGTTCGGTTTTCTGGTGGTAGGTGTCTATGCGGTTTTGGACGATTTCGGGTGCAGCGTCATCCGCCCTGCCTTCGATGGTGGCGCGGTGGGCGATGCGCTGGGCAATCATTTCGTCCGGAATCATGATGGAAACAACTGCGGTTACTTCCTCCCCGCGCTCTTTGAGCATGGCGTCCAGCGCCTGGGCCTGGGCGATAGTGCGGGGGAAGCCGTCCAGCAGGAAGCCTGCAACGGCAGGGGCGCTGGCAAAGCGGGAAGCAATCATGCCTTCCACCACTTCGTCCGGCACAAGGTTACCCGCCTCGATGAGCGATTTGGCCTTGAGCCCGAGGGGAGTGCCGGCTGCGATTTCGCTGCGCAGGAGGGCTCCCGTGGAGAGGTGGCACAGATTGTAGTTTTCCACCATGGATGCGGCCTGGGTGCCTTTTCCTGCACCTGGAGGGCCGAAGAGAATAGAGTATTTCATAGGATTATTCCAGTACGTAAATATCTTTCAGGTTGCGGCCGATTTCGTTATAGTCCAGCCCGAATCCCACAATGAAGCGGTTTGGAATCTCCATGGCCACAAAGTCCAGAGGGATGGTGTTCTTGTACACTTCTGGCTTCAGGAGCATAGTGCAGATTTTTACATCCGCAGCCCCTTTAGCCTTCAGCAGCTTGCTCAGGTACTCCACGGTGTGTCCTGTATCCACGATGTCTTCCACCACCAGGACCCGGCGTCCCTTGACATCGCCGCTGATACCGCTTATCTCGCGTATGGAACCGGTGGATTCCGTTCCTGCGTACGAGGAAAGCTTTACCGACATCACTTCAAGGGGAAAATCCAGTCTGGAGATGAGTTCCCCTGCAAAAAGAAGGGCGCCGTTCATAACGCACAGAACTACTGGAATGTCTTCCGAAGAGCGGTAGAAACTGTTGATGCGGCTACTTACCTTCTCCGTAGCGGCCAAAATATCCTCGTGGGGGATAAAACTGACAAACGTTTTGTCGTAGAGTGTGACCTTTTCCATCTGGAGTATTAATTTTTTTCTTTACAGAATTAACAAAAATAATAAAAAAACACTAAAAACGCATAAAAAACATAAATATCTTAAGCCCTTTGGGCTTCTTTCCTTTGATTGTGCCGATGGAAGCGCTATTTTACCGGCGTCTTATGAGGCGGTTAACTCTCATATTTGCACTGCTTTTCTCCGTGGCGGCCCAGGCCCAGAGCTGGCTTGGCGCGGCCATGGCCCTAAGCGGCTGCTCCTCGGCCGAGGAGATGGACCAGGCCACCATCGACCATTATGAATACCTGCACCTGCACCGCGTGCGCATAAACGGCAGCCGCCTCTCCGCGCTGCTCACCCCGTACCAGGTGGCCACGGTGCAGGACTACCGCCACCGCTGCGGAGATATCCTCTCCAGCGCGGAACTGGCCCTGGTGGACGGCTTCTCCGAGGAGAAGGTGCGTGCTATGGAGCCCTTCATTTCATTCGAAAGCTCCCGCAGGCCGGGCGAGGCGGTGCAGGACACAACGCGTCTTCGCTTAAAAGCCATCGCCCGCGCTGAATTGAAATGCATCGCAGGGAAACTCCTTGCCGATGGAGGCGAGCTCCTCCAGGCCGGCTATACTCGCCGCTACTACTTCGACGGCCGAAGCGGCGGCGGAACCTTCTTCGCCTCCTGCAGCTATCCCGGAGGCCGATTTCTTGCCGGGGACTTCAACCTCCGCTACGGCGAGGGCCTCCTTTTCTGGAGCGGGCTTTCGATGGACCAGACCTCCACGATAGACGGCTTCTCCCGCCGGGGCGGGGGACTCTCGCCATCATGGTCGTGGAGCGGCGATGGCACTTACCGTGGCTTTGCCGCCGAGTACTCGCGAGGGCTATGGAGCGGGATGGCCTTCGCCTCCGGAAGCGGCTTTGGCGGGCGTGTCTCGCGCCTTAGCCGCAGCGGCAGTTACGGGCTCAACGTCAAGTGGGATGGGGGAGTTGCGGCATCGGCCGACATCAAGCAGCACCTGCGGGGAGCGGATTTCTTCGGCGAGGCGGCAATCCGGCCCGGCGCATGGGCGGCGGTTGGGGGAACGCGTGTCCCCCTGAGCGAGAGCCTATCTGCGGCGCTTCGGCTGGCAGCGTTGCCATCGGCCTGGACAGGGCGGAAATACGGGGAGTATTCCGCCGCAATTGGGCTTAAGTATGGCGGTGGGGGATATGTGCCAATTGCCGGGAAAACCGGCTTCGGAAGCAGCGAAAAGCGCCATGGTCTGGATGCCGTTGCCCAGCTGCGCTTCCTGCCCATCCCGCAGCAGGATCCGCGGCGCAAAGAGTTGAAACTCACCGCCAATTGGGGCTACAGGGCGGACAGCCTCCTTCGCCTGGACACTCGCGCCATAGTACGCCTCCGCAGCTACGAACCAGCCCGTGCAGAACTCCGTGAGGACATTCTCTTGAGCGACGGCCTTGTATCCGCCAAACTCCGCCTCCACGGCTCCTGGTGCGATGGCCCCGGCCTTCTCACCTACGGCGAACTGGGCTACACCCCAGGCCCCTTCCAAATCTGGTTCCGCTCCACCGTATACAGCACCTCCTCCTGGGCTTCGCGCATCTACGTGTACGAACGCGACATCCCCGGCTCCTTCTCCGTCCCCGCCTGCTACTCCTCCGGCCGCTCCCTTTCCCTCCTCGCCTCCTACACCCGTGCCTTCCGCTCCCTCCGCCTCAAGTCCGCCCTGCGCCTCTCCCTGGCACAAAAAAAGTCCGGCACTTCTGCCGGACTCAAATTTCAATTAACGATAGAATTATAGATTTGGGGTGTTGTTTTTCAAACCCATGGCCACCCTCGGCCGTGCCCCGAAGGGCAAAAGTCCCCTGGGGGACTATAGGGGGTCAACAACACATTCTCCCGGAACGGGAGGGGCCCATTAATCATTCTATCGTTTCCCCACTTTAAGCCTCTGACCGGGCTGAATGATGGGGTTCTCGCCGCGAAGGTTGTTCCATTTTTTCAGATTGGAAACCGTAGTGTGGTACTTGTTCGCAATCCTTCCAAGATTCTCGCCGCTCTTGACAGTGTGATACACCCACTGCGGCTGGCGTGTGGTGCCGCCGCTGCGGCCACCGCGGCCGCCACTGCTCACGTAGGAACTGCCGCTACGGCTGCCGCCGCCGGAAGTCTGTGCATATCCGCCGGTGGAACCGGTCTGACGGTTGATGCCGCCCTGGCCTCCAAGGAACTCCTCTGCCTTATATGCGTAGATTTCCTTCTGCCTGGAAGTGAACTGGGAACTGTACATGTAGGGGAGACGGAGAATCTGCGTGCCCTGGTTGCCGGGAATGATGTCGCGGTAGTACTGGTGGTTCCAGGAACGGATTTCGTCCAGAGGAATTCCCAGGACCTCGCTGATCTGGCGGAGGTGCAGGTTCTTGTTGATGTGGAAGGTGTCCACGTGCGCGGGCATCTCGATGTCGGCGGGGGTGAGGCCGTATTCCTTGGCGTAGTGGAACGCGTACATGGCGCCCACCAGACCGGGAACATAGCCGCGGGTTTCCTGCGGGAGATACTGGTAGATAGTCCAGAAATCCGTGCTTCCGCCGGCCCTGTAGATAGCCTTGTTCACATTTCCGGGACCGCAGTTATAGGCCGATATGGCCAGGCTCCAGTCTCCGAAGATGTTGTAATTGTCGCGAAGCAGACGAGCGGCGGCATCGGCCTCCTTGAAAGGATCCAGACGCTCGTCGATATATGAATCCACCTGCAGCCCGTAGTGCCTTGCCGTGGAATACATGAACTGCCACATTCCGGCAGCTCCGGCCCTCGAAACGGCGATGGGGTTCATTGCCGACTCGATGATGCACAGGTACTTGAGCTCCATGGGAAGGTTATACTTGCGGAAGGTTTCCTCGAAGATGGGCATGTAGAACTTCGAAAGGGCCAGCATATGGCTCATCCTGTACGGCATTTTCTCCGAATAAAGGACGATCTTGTTGCGCACCGTCTCATTGTAGGGGAGCTTGATGAATGCGTTCATCTTGTTCAGCCTGTCGATGAGCACGGAGTCCGAGACCGAGGATGTGAAATGAACGTCGCCCATTTCTCCCATTCCGTCCGCTTCCGAACTGTTGCGCATCTGGTTGTGAATGTACCAGACGCTCAGGAGGCTGTCCGTCTTGTATGTCACGGTTCCGGTTGTGCCGGTTGCGGTTGCATCGCCGGGCTGGGAAGTAGCCGCCTGGGCCGCGGCCTGGGCATCGGCCTCCTGCTTGTAGAAATCAAGGACTTCCTGGGGAATGCCCTGATAGGCCTTAAGGCATGCCTCCAAATAGGAAATCTTGTTCCTGAGGTCGTCCACTTCCTTCTCCGCGGCCTCGAGACGGGTGCGGAGCTGCCTGTTTTCCGACTTCAGGGCGTCACGAGACTGTGCGCCCGCACCGATTGGAATCATGAGCAGTGTAACTGCAAGTAAATAAAAACGTTTCATAAAATCAGAATGTTAGCCCGAGCGAAAAGCCCATCGCGGGGTTTTGCGCATAATCGGGTGTTATCACGGTTGGGGATACTCTAAGGGAGATGTCGTCGCTCACCTCGAAGTCCTGCATGAATGCGAACACGTTGGCGTCGATGACCTGTAAAAAGTACACTCCGGCAAGGGCCAGAATTGAATAGTCGCGGAGACGCCGGTATGCGTCCCTGTAGTATTTCGCGGTTTCCGCGGAAATGGGCGGGGTAACCGTGGACTCTTCGTCCGTTGCCTGCCTGTAAATAGTGCGGTAACGCTGATAACTTCTGTTGTTCGTGGAAACGAAATAGTAGCAGGCTGCGAGCCCGCCCCAGTAGATGGGGAGTTTCCAGTATTCTCCGTTGTAAATCTGCCCCAGGCCGGGGAGTAACAGAGAATACACCGTGCTCCTGGGAGGATACGGGTACTGCCCGGACTTGTAGCTCACGGCTCCGTCCATAAGGCTGCCCCACCAGAATGCGGCTGCTCCGGCGAAGGCGATGTTGCGCCAGGTCTTATAGTCTGCGTTGGCCACGGGATCCGCCTTGTACAGATTGTTGTAGTGGATGCCGAGGCCCACGCCGGCGCCGATTCCGCCATACACCAGTGGGAGTTTCCAGTAATCCCTGTTATAAATTTGCATGCCGCCGATTGCGATGGTTGACCCCATGAACATGGTGCCGAGCTTCACGGAGCGTTTGTGCGTGAGGCCATCGGCAAACTCCTTGAAGGAGAAGAAGCGGTCTGTTGTGTCGCGGGCGGTGGTGTCCGACGGGTCTGCGTAGCTCTGGGAGAAGGCGTCCTCCTTGAACTGCGCATGGGCGCTGAGGCAGAGGAATGCCCCCGCCGCGATTGCCGATATGACCCGAAGCCACCTCACTACTTCTCGAACGCCTTGAGAAATTCCGACATCTGGGCGTCGGAGGTGAACTTGATGGTTATGCTGCCCCGCCCGCTTTCGGAACGCTTGAGCGAGATATTGTCGCCGAAATACCGGCCGATGTTTTCGAGGAGCCGATAATACATCTGAGGCAGTTCTCCGCTCACCGGACGGGATTTTTCTTCCTTGCCGATGCTGCGGATCCTGTCTTCAAGCTGCCTCACGGAAAGGCCGCCGCGCACTATTTTGTCGCAGAGTTCTTCCTGCACTGCAGGATCCTCCACGCCCAGAAGGACCTTGGCGTGGCCAACGGAGATGAGGCCAACCTTAAGGTCGTGCTGAACCTTGGCGGGGAGTTTGAGGAGGCGCAGCTGGTTGGTAACCGAAACGCGGTTCTTACCAACGCGCTGGGCCATCTGCTCCTGGGTAAGGGAGCACTCGTCGATGAGCCTCTGATAGCTGAGGGCTATCTCGATTGGATCCAGATTCTCCCTCTGGATGTTTTCCACGATGGCCATTTCCAGCATGCCCTGGTCGTCAGCTTCTCTCACATAGGCGGGAATCATGTCCAGGCCGGCCATCTTGCAGGCGCGGAAGCGGCGCTCGCCGCTGATTATCTGGTAGCGGTCCTGGCCGGATTTGCGAACCGTGATGGGCTGGATGAGGCCCAGGGTGCGGATTGAATCCGACAGCTCCTTGAGAGCCTCCGTGTCGAAGGCGGTTCTGGGCTGGAAGGGGTTGGGCTCGATCATGCCCACTGGGATGCGGAGAGCATCCGCAGTTGTCTGGGGCTTGCTGCCGGTGGCAACTTCCTTGTTGATGTAGGTGACCGGTTTGCGCAGTTCGCTCAAATCGTCGCTTCCCAGAAGGGCGCCGAGGCCTTTGCCAAGGCCGTGCTGTATCTTGTTGTTAGCCATTACTTTCTTGCGAGTTTCTGTCAAGGACTTCCTTGGCAAGGTTAAGGTAATTGGAAGTGCCGTTGTTCATCACGTCATAAAGGATGATGGGCTTTCCGTGCGAGGGGGCTTCCGACAGGCGGATGCTCCTCTGGATGATGGTGTTGAACACCAGATCCTTGAAATGCTCCCTAAGCTGCATCACAACCTGGCTGTGCACTTTGGTGCGGCCGTCGAACATGGTAACAACGAAGCCTTCGATAGTGAGGCTGGTGTTAATCCCGTTCTGCACCAGGCGGATGGTCTGGATGAGTTTTGCCAGGCCTTCGAGGGCGAAGAATTCCGGCTGCACCGGGATAATCACGGAATCCGCCGCTGCGAGGCAGTTCACTGTGATAAGGCCCAGGGAAGGGGAGCAGTCTATGATTATGAAGTCGTAATTGTCGCGGATAGGGGCAAGGGCGCGGCGAAGTACGCTCTCGCGGGATTCCCATTCCAGCATTTCGATTTCCGCGCCCACCAGGTTGATGTGCGAGGGGATCATGTGCAGGTTCTGGAGTTCCGTCTGGATGAGGGCGTCTTCCGCTCCGATGCGGCCGATGAGAATCTCGTACAGAGTGCGCCCGCGGTCGTCTTCCGGCGAGAAATTAAGGCCGGAAGTGGTGTTGGCCTGAGGGTCTGCGTCTATGATGAGAACCTTCTTTTCCAGCACCGCGAGTGAGGCTGCGAGATTGATGGCGGTGGTGGTTTTTCCCACGCCGCCTTTCTGGTTTGCAATCGCTATTACTTTTCCCATAAAACTCTATTTGCATTGGCCGCCCGTGTGTACGCGCAGCGCATAAGTCTGCAAATATACGAATTATTTCCGGAAATGCTGCAAAAAATGTTCCTACACCGGGTCTACGTCGATGTGGACGCGGGCCCTTGTGCGGGCCTCGAACCCGCGGATCGCAGCGTGGATTGCCTCTTTTTTGGCGATGAGTTCCTTGTCCCTCGGCAGAGCTATCCGCAGCTGTGCCAGGTATTCTCCGGGGGCATGTTCTCCTGGAGGGGAATACGGGCCCACGGCGCTCACCGGCAGTTCCTTAGCGAGCTCCGACGCAAGGCTCCAAGCCTTCCTGGCCGATGCCTCGCGGAAGGTGAGATGTATGAGCCGCGTGTACGGCGGATAGCCGAAGAGCTGGCGCTCCTTGAGGGCGCCTTCCTTGTCATCTCGACCAAGCGAAGCGCCTTCCCTGTCATCTCGACCAAGCGAAGCGCCTTCCTTGTCATCTCGACCAAGCGAAGCGCGCGGAGAGATCTCTCGACTACGCTCGAGATGACAAAACACCGGATGCTCCGGTTCGCGGGTTTGGATGATGAAGCGCCCGGGGGTGCCGCGTCGGCCGCATCGGCCCATGAACTGGGTGAGGAGGGCGGCGGCGTATTCATCGGCCCGGAAATCCTGCACTCCCAGCACATTATCGGCCTGGGTGATGGCTACGAGGCGAACTCCGGCGAAATCGAAGCCCTTGGATATCATCTGGGTGCCAACCAGGATGTCGATGCTCCCGGCGGCAAAACTGCGGATTGTCTCCGGATCCGCGCCCGTGTCCGAGTCTATCCTGGCTATACGGGCCGATGGGAACAGCTCCCGCAGTTCCTCTTCAACGCGCTGAGTGCCGGCGCCCAGAAGCTGCACCTCGCCGCCGCACTTGGGGCACGCTCCGGTGAAGGGGAAAGTGCGCCCGCAGTAGTGGCACACAAGGTGATCCGGATTCTTGTGAAGGCTGAGTGAAACGTTGCAGGAAGGGCACTTCGGAATGTGCCCGCAGGCGGTGCATTGGAGCACCGGCGCATAGCTCCTGCGGGAGCGCAGAAGCACTGCCTGCTCACCTGCAGCAAGAGTTTCGGTGATTGCCTCTATAAGCTTGCGTGACAGCGTTCCAACCATGCCGCGTTTTCGCGTTTCCGCCACGGTGTCGATGATTTCGACGCTGGCCGCGGAGCCTTTGTAATACGGCTCGTCAAGAGTAACTTTGCAGTACCTTCCGACCTCTGCGTTATAGAGGGATTCCAGCGATGGAGTGGCGCTTCCCAGCACTATCCCGGCGCCATGGATTTTGGCCAGCATCACGGCGGTTTCACGGGCATGGTAGCAGGGAGCCGGAGTGGTTTGTTTGTAGGAGGTGTCGTGCTCCTCGTCCACGATTATCAGCCGGAGGCCGCGGTGAGGGAGGAACAGGGCCGAGCGGGTGCCCAGCACCATGTACGGGATGTCTTTCCGGAGGCTGGCCGTAACCGCATTCTTACGGCCGATGGTTTCTGCCGAATGATACACCTGAACGAAGGGGATGCTCGCGCGGATTCTGTCTTCCAGCTGCCTGGAAAGGGCGATTTCCGGAACCAGGTACAACACGTTGCCGCCCTGTTTGAGCACTTCGGCTGCAAGGGTGAGGTACAGTTCCGTTTTGCCGGAGCCGGTTACCCCGTGAAGGAGCACGGGCTTGCCGCTGGCGAGGCCTTCCTTGATACCGTCGTATGCTTGCTGCTGAAGCGCCGATAGCTGTATGTCCAGGGTGAGTTCTTCCGGGGTGAGGGCCGGTGGAAGTGCGGGCGGGGTGAGCGCGGCTAAATCGGCCTTGAAGCGGTCCAGCTCCTGCTGGAGCGTGATTATGGTTTCGGCTTTGGTTTTTGCGCTCTCGCGGCCACGGGCGAGCTTTTCTTCGCGGGATGAGATGCTTTTGAGGAGGCGTTCACGCTTTCCTTCGTACACCTTCATCTGCCGCTCGTAGTTGAGCCTCCCGCGGAGAAGGCGCTGCTCGTCTTTTTCCTCCGCCCTCAGTGGAGGCCCGGCAAGGCGGAGCACCTCGCCCACGGTGCACATATAATAGGAAGCTATCTGCCGCCAGAGTTTAAGGTCCGTTTCCGGAATCCTCAGGGCTTCGCTCTCCACCGCCTGCACGGGATACACCTTCATCGAGGGCGGGGGAGTTGCGTCCACAACGCTCACCACGGCCACGTACTGCCGCCCGGCGAAGTTCACCCGCACACGGTCTCCAACGGCAACATCGACACCAACTGGAAGCCTGTAGAAGGGCTCCCAGTCGAGTCTAAGCGGGATGATTACCTGTATGTATCGGCAGGCTTCCGACACCTCTTAGTTGATGAGCTTCTGGTACCAGGCGCCGTCCTGTTTGACGAAGTTAAGGACCTCATCTCCCTCCGAACCGTCGTTGTACTTGATGTGTACTGTGATGGAAGCGTTTTCGGAGCCGATTTCAGTGTCCGTGAACTTGAAGCTCTCGATGCCGCCGCAGTGACCGAAATACTCCTCGCCCATCTCCTTGATGAGGCCGCCGAAGAAGTTCTTTTCCGTTTCGGAGAAATTGAATGTGTCGATAAAACTGTCGTAATCTCCGTTCTGGAGTGCGGTCATTGCCTGCTTGGCAACTGCTACCGGGCTATTGGGATTGGACTGGCAGGAAGTGGCCATTCCGATGGCTGCCGCCACTGCCACTGCGATGATGATGTGTTTTGCTTTCATATCATTTTTCTATTTCTCCCGCAAGTTAGGAATTTTTTGTATTTTTGCAAAGTATGGGAACCGTACTGATCATACTTATCACCGCGGTAGTGAGCGTGTACTGCTTCTCCAAACCGGAAAAGCTGGACGCGCTCAAGTTCAACGCCCCCATGGTGCTTGAAAGGAAGCAGTGGTACCGCATGTTCAGCTACGGCCTTGTGCACGGCGGGTGGGCCCATCTTATTTTCAACATGCTCACCCTGTTTTTCTTCGGAATGGTGGTGGAGCAGTATTTCTCCGACGTGTGGGCCGATGGCGGCGCGCTCATCTACCTCCTCTTCTACATATCGGCACTGGGCGTATCCACGGTGGGGGATCTTATTCTGCATAAGGCAGATTACGGATTCAGTGCGGTGGGGGCCTCCGGGGCGGTATCGGCAGTGCTTTTCGCCTCCATCCTGTTCGAGCCGAAGATGGGAATTTACATTTTCATGATTCCCATTCCCGTTCCGGGGTATATCTTCGCGCCGCTGTATCTGCTGTACTGCTGGTGGATGGCTAAGAGGAAGGTCGATAACATCGGCCACACAGCCCACTTCATCGGCGCGGTATACGGCATCCTTTTCCCGCTTCTTCTGAAGCCCTCGATTTTTATGCATTTTCTTTCACAATTAGGCATATGAAAAAAGTTCTTATCATTCTTGGTATTGCCGTTCTGATGGTCTCCTCCTGCGGAGTTCTCAAACGCAAAGCTGCCAGTAAAGTGAGTAGCGGCGCCCGGGTTACAAATTCCCTGTACAACAACGCCGCAAACAAGGACAAACAATTCACGTTCAGGAGCCTTCCGCAGAACCTGGAGCAGCTCCAGGCCATGCCGGAGGCCGATTTGAAGGATCCGTACGCAGTTGCCGCCCTCACCGTGGCCGTGCTCATGCGCTACGAGAGCTCTCTGGACGACTGCTACGAAATGCTCAATTATCTGAAAGGCCCGGAAGAGCTGTCGGCGTATGAGAAGGGTTTCTTGAGGGACCGCTTCGAAGGCAAGAAATATTATAAGGTGCGCTCGTTCTTTGCGGGTGCCACCCCGGAGAACGACTACACTCCCGCAGCGCCGTACATGGTTAAGGTGCGCTCCAACTCCACCTCCTTCCAGGCCGATGGCTGGGCCACCCTCTGGCTCTTCTCCGGCGGGGCGGACACTCCCCGCACGATCAAGCTGCGCCAGAAGAAAAGCACCGGGCAGTGGTTCCTCAGCGAGATCCAGTTCCTGTCGGACATCAGGCTGCCCGCATCGGCGGATCCCTGGAATTAAGGCTGTTGGAAGGGCGCAGGTTTGGAAGGGCGCAGGCGCATAGAGGTGGTTGCCGCCATCATCTGCCGTGACGGAAAAGTCTTCGCCACGCAGCGCGGCTACGGCGAGTGGAAAGACTGGTGGGAATTCCCCGGCGGCAAGATGGAGCCGGGGGAGAGCCCCCGTGAAGCCCTCGTCCGCGAAATCCGCGAGGAACTGTCGGCCTCCATCGAGGTGGGGGAACTCCTCCACACCGTGGAGTGGGACTATCCCGCCTTCCACCTCACCATGCACTGCTTCCTTTGCACCCTTGCCGGTGCCCCGTGCACGGAATGCGTCCCGGACGGTGCGCCCGGCCCTGGCTCACACGCCGCGCCCATTCACCTGAACGAGCACGAATCGGCCCGATGGCTCGGCCCCGCAGAGCTCCGCTCCGTGCGCTGGCTCCCCGCCGACGAAGGCCTCCTTCCCCTCATCGCCGCCGCCCTTGCTCAATTGGGAAATAATTGCTATATTGCAGGGAAAATGAATGAGATATGAAAAAGTTATTGATTATTGTTGTGGGGCTGATGGTGGCAATGATTTCCGCCAATGCCCAGTACATTAGCGGGCCGGCTCCTACGGACCCTGCTGAACAGGCCGCATTCATGCAGAACATCAATTACATCCAGCTGCTGAATAAGGAAAACAAACAGCTTAATCAGCGTATTATTGCTTTATCTATTGCAATCGGCGGTTTTTCCTTGTTGGAAATTGCAGCCACTTCCATGACCACGAGTTATAATGACGGTTCAACCGGGTTCACCACTTTGGGCAGCGTCTTTGCCTTGACCGGCATTTTGAGCGGAGTGGTGGGCGGCTCCTGGTTGATTGCCAACGAATATGAGCTCATTCAAACGCGCAGGAAGATTAACGATCACCTGATAATGCAGCTCACTCCTGAAGGAGTAACCCTAACCTTCTAGTTATGAAAATCATCACTACCATACTGGCATTTTGCATCTGCCTGCCGATGACGTGGGCATGCAGGAAGCAGCGCGTGGAGGGCGAGATACAGGGGTACGAGTATGCGCGGCACGGTATGAGGGCGGATCCGGAAGAGTACTATAAACTGGAACGCAATGCCGAAGGTACGCTCATCCTAAAGTATACTCATTACGAGCGTATTCTCAAGGTTATCAAGGCGCCGGAAGATGCGCTGGAAAAGATCGACGGCTATGTTCGCAGCGCCAAGATGTGGAACATCAAGGAGATGTATCCCAATCCGCCGTACGTGAGGGACGGCCACATGTGGAATCTCAAGATCACCTACGAGCAGGGGAGCATCTATTCAAGCGGGAGCAACAATAAGCCATCGGCAAAAATCCAGGGCGCCATCGATGCTATCAATGCATACCTTCACGGGCTCACGGACAATGTTACCGAAGCGGATATAATCGAATATGTACCTTATGAATAAAATCATCAGAATCATGGCAGTAGCCGGAGCAATTACGGCCGCTTCGTGCGCGCCCAAATCGGCCCGGACAGTAGTAGAGGCCGGCCGCGTGGAAACCGGCTCCATCGACAGTAAGATCCTCGGCGCGGAGGTGCAGTACAATGTGTATCTCCCCGCTGGGTACGACATCTCCAGTCGCACATTCCCCATCGTGTATCTGCTGCACGGCCTCACGGACACCTACACCGCGTGGGTGGAAAAAGGCAATATGCAGGAAGTGGCGGATTCGGTTATCGCCAGCGGCGATGCCTGCCCCATGATCATCGTCATGCCCAATGCCGGCGGTCCGGATACTCACAACACCTGGAACGGCTACTTCAACATGCCCGGCTGGGCCTATGAAGATTTCTTCTTCCAGGAATTGATGCCCGCCGTGGAAGCCAAGTATCACGCATCCGGGGACAAGGGTCACCGCGCGGTGATGGGCCTTTCGATGGGCGGCGGCGGATCGGCAGTGTACGCCCAGCATCATCCGGAGCTCTTCTCCAGCTGCTATGCAATGAGCGGCTGGCTGGACAATAAGGGCGATGAAGTGAATGCCGGGCATCAGGAGAAAGACTGCTTCTGGTACGTATGCGAGGCGGTTCGCGAGAACTCCGCCATCGACTATGTGCTCAAGGCCGATGACGCCACGCTTGAGGCTCTCCGCTCCGTTTCCTGGTTCGTTGACTGCGGCGACGACGACTACATCTTCGACCTTAGCGTTGATTTCTACCGTGCGATGCGCTCCCGTGAAGTGCCCTGCGAGTTCCGTGTTCGCGACGGCGTCCACAACTGGGACTACTGGCACGTCTCCCTTGCCCAGGCCCTTCCCTTCGCCACCTCCCACTTTATGTCCCGCTAACATTGCGCGGTGGGCCGTTTGTGGCAAACCCTCTCGGGAGGCTCTTCGGGGCCTCCCTTTTTCGTGCCGGTCCGCATTTTCGGCCTGTTTCTGCTTGTCGACCCGGCATTTTGCCCTGCCGGTCCGCATTTTCGGCCTGTTTTTGCTTGTCGACCCGGCATTTTGCCCTGCCGGTCCGCATTTTCGGCCCCAAAATGCTGGTGGGCTCGAGGTGCCCTGCGAGTTCGGATCTGCGACTGGGTGTACATAAAGAAAACCCGACTCACTATACTTATTAAAATCGTAAAGAAACTCGAAAGAGAATGATTTTTAACGATTTTGGACAAAATTTGAACGGATAAGGACGGGAAAGTGCGGAAAGTTTGGTATATTTGTAAATTGGGAAAATCTGAAAAAACAATATAATACATGGAAACGAAACGCAATTACGAGGCGCCCGTGGCGCAGGTAACCGATGTTGAATTGGAGGCCACCGTCCTGTCCGGCGAGCAGCAGAACTCTTCTGCCAGCCGTGAAGGTTATGGCGAAGCGTATGAACTCTAACGGAGGAAGGCCGATGAAAGCAAAAGCACTAATAGCAGCCCTCGCCCTGCTCCTCGCCGCCGGGTTCACCGCCCGGGCGGAAGGCACGTGGTCTGTTTCAGAAACCAGCTACAACAGCTCCACCAAAACAACCACCTTTACCATCTCCCGTACTGAAACAACTTACGAGCAGAAGGTGCTGTACCGTACGGTGGGCCTCACTGCCTACAATGGCCAGCATTTCACGGAAGTCTACGGGGTACTCACCTTCCAGGCAGGCACGCCCTCTATGACTGTCCAGGTGCTGGAAAAGACCCCCACAGCAGGCGCCTACTTGTACCAGAACGGCAACACTGTCCGCAGCTACAAGATGGAGGTGACCGACCGCGCTGGCTTCCTGCTGGCCGACTGCACCCGCACAATGAGCAATGGCAAAAGCGTGACCGGCAGTGGCCTGTTCAACACCAAGGACGTGACCATCCAGACCAGCGAGTACACGGCCGATGACCGCGGCTACGATAGCAACGGGTACAAGAGCGTTGCCGCCAGCAGCTACTGCAACAGCGGCACTCAGGCATACCTTAGCTTCCTCGGCGCAGAACTGCGTATGACGCTCAGCTTCGACGCCAAGGAGAACGACGATGCCTACTCGTACCTGCAAATCCTCGTGGACAACACCTCGTCCTGCGACGGGCGCAGCGGCAAGAGCGACGGACATCCCGGCACTCCAAGCCTCTCGCGATATATGGCCGGCTTCGAGATGAACTCGGGCGACAAGGATGCCACCTACCGCTCCTACACCTTCCCTGTGACCAGCGTAGGTAGCGACGTGGGGGCTACCAACCCATGGGGCTACGGCGACAAATGGCCTCTCACGCGCCAGATGTTCAATACC
>JAEEUZ010000031.1 GCA_016290725.1 Bacteroidales bacterium
AACTTCTCAAGCACCACAAGGGATCCATTCCCCTGAACGTGTATCTGGTAGACAATTCCACAGGTTACCGCATCCTCTTCTATTCACGAAAAATCAGTGTGGCTGTTACCTCGGCCTTCATCGACGACCTTCACAAGCTGGGTCTGGACAGCTATGAAGTGGTGAGGAAGTAGCCAAAGGAGCATAAAAAACAGGGACGGCCGTGGGGGCTGTCCCTGTTTGGTGTAATCCCGTGGGCGGGATTTACTTCTTCTCGGCTTTGCGCTTTGCCGCTGCCGTGGTGGCGTCGTACATGATGGGGGTACCGATCATGATGGAGGCGTAGGTACCGATGAGGATACCGAGGCAGAGTGCGACTGCGAGACCGCGGATGCTTTCACCGCCGAAGATGGCGATTGCAAGCATAGGCAGGAGGGTGGATACCGAAGTGTTAACCGTACGGGTGAGGGTGGCGTTGAGAGCCGTGTTCACGGTTGTACGGAAGTCGTCCTTCGGATGCAGGCTCTTCTGCTCGCGGATACGGTCGAAGATAACCACGTTATCGTTGATGGCGTAACCGATGATGGTTAGGATAGCCGCGATGAACGTTTGGTCTACGTCGAGGTTGAACGGAAGGATTCCGTTGAACAGCGAGAAGAAGCCGATGACGATGAGAGCGGTATGTGCCAGTGACACAACGCCGCCGAGGCCCCATGTCCAGCCGCGGAAGCGGATGGCGATGTAGCCGAAGATCACGATGAGGGCGAGGAACACCGCAATGAACGCGCTGCGGGTGATGTCCGCTGCGATGGTAGGACCAACCTTGTCGGATGATACGATACCGTTGGGGTTCGTTGTGGTGGACGTGAAGCCTTCGAGGGTGATTTCTTCCTGGTAGAACTCCTGGAGGGAGTTGAACAGGAGGGCTTCGATCTCTGCATCTACTGCGGAGCTTTCGTCATTGTTCTTGTACTGGGTGGTGATCTTCATCTGGGAATCGCCACCAAACTGCTTAACCTCAACCGAATACTGGTCCACGCCCTGTGCGACGGCAGCCTCCTGGAAGGAAGCTTCCACCTTTGCGCGGACATCTTCCGCGGTGACGGCTTTGTCGAAACGCACGATGTAGGTACGGCCGCCGGTGAAATCGACACCGTAGCTGAAGCCCTTGAGGCAGATGGATGCGATGGAGATGACGATAAGTGCACCCGAGATGATGTAGGACCACTTCTTCGCACCTACAAAGTCCACCTTGGTGTGCTTGAGGAAGTTCTCCGTGAGCTTGTTGGAAAGGCTTACGGTCTTGCCTGCGGCGATGCGGTCATCGAAGATGATGCGGGTGATGAAGATGGAGGTGAGAACGGAAGTGATGATACCGATGATGAGGGTGGTTGCAAAGCCCTGCACGGGACCGGAACCGAACACATAAAGGATGATACCGGTGAGGAGGGTGGTCACCTGACCGTCGATGATGGCGGAGTAGGCGTTCTTGTAACCGTCGGCCACAGCCTTGGAGAAGCCCTTGCCTGCAGCCAGTTCCTCTTTGATGCGCTCATAGATGATAACGTTGGCGTCCACTGCCATACCCAGGGTTAGAACGAGACCGGCGATACCCGGGAGGGTGAGCACGGCGCCGAAGCTTACGAGGGTACCGAACAGCAGAAGAACGTTGCACAGCAGAGCGACATCCGCGATGAGACCTGCTCCCTGGTAGAAGAACACCATGTAGATGAGCACCAGGCAGAAGGCGATGAGGAAGGAGATGAGACCAGCCTTGATGGATGCGCTACCCAGTGAAGGACCAACCACCTGCTCCTGAATGATGGATGCGGGGGCGGGGAGCTTACCGGATTTGAGCACGTTGGCAAGGTCTTCCGCTTCCTGAACATCGAAGTTACCGGTGATCTCGGAAGAACCGCCGGTGATTTCGGTGTTAACCGTGGGATAGGAATACACAAGGCCGTCCAGGACGATGGCAATCTGCTTGCCGATGTTGTCCTTGGTCATGTGGGCCCAGACGTTTGCACCGTCTGCGTTCATGGTCATGGACACGGAGGGGGCACCGCTGCCGCCCTTCTGTGCGCCGTTGAAGTTCACGCGGGTATCCGTAACTGAAGAACCGTCAAGGGGAGCCTTTCCGTCGCGGGAAGCGCTCTTGTCGATGGCGATAAGTTCATACACGTTTGCTGCGGAAACGAACTCGCTGGGCTTCACGGACCACATTCCGCAGAAACCGCGGGGAAGGACGTCCTTTGCCATTGCGAGGTAGGTGTTAACCATTGCGGTATCTGCACCGGCAACGAAACCTACGCATGCGCTGCTGTTCCAACCCGAAGGGGAAAGGATGCTGAGCAGGGGATTGGTAACCTGCACACCGGTGGTGTCCAGATCGTTGAGGATTTCAGCCACACGGGCGTCGGCCGCGCTCAGAACGGCGGGCTGAAGCTGCATTGTGGGCCAGAATTCGAGGGATGCGGTGCCCTGGAGGAGCTTACGCACACGCTCGGGATCCTTCACGCCGGGAAGTTCGATGAGGATCTTTCCGGAGGTTCCTACCTGCTGGATGTTGGGCTGGGTGACACCGAAACGGTCGATACGGTTACGGAGCACGTTGAACGAGTTGTCGATGGCGCTGCGGGATTCGCTGCGGAGCACGGACAGGACCTCGTCGTCGGTGGATTCCGCCTTAACCTTGTCGTGAAGCTCGAAGGTGGAGAAGATCTCCGCCAGACGACGGCCGCCTGCCTGAGCCTTCCAAGCGTCTCCGAACAGGGCGATGAAGTCCTGGTTGGAGTTCACGTTGTTGGCCTTTGCGGTTGCCATCGCTTTCACGAAATCGGGATCGGAGACATTGCTGCCGGCCAGAGCCTTCACCATATCTTCCAGCTGGACCTGCAGCATGACGTTCATACCGCCCTTGAGGTCCAGACCCAGATTGATTTCCTTTTCCTTTACTTCCTGGTAAGTGTAGCCCAGATAAACCTTTTCCGCACCGATAGAATCGATGTATGCACGGTTTTTGATGTTTGCCACGGAGTCCTTGACATATTCGAGGACATCGGGGGCGACTGCGTTCTCGTCTACATACTGCTGTGCCAGCGCTTCTGCAGTCTTGGCGGCCTTGTTTTCCTGAATGCGGGTTACCGCGGTGAAGGCCAGTTGCCAGATGCATGCGAGGGCGAGCAGAATGGCTACGAGTCTGATTGCACCTTTGCTTTGCATAAAAATTATTGTTTTAAAATTTGTTTACTTACGTAAATAAGGGCACAAATTTACGATTTTTTTCCGGAAAACGAACAAATACGGAACTATTTCTTAATTTTGCATGATATTCAAGACCGTGAATGAAGCGTAAAACGTCACTTTTGAGCCTGTTCCTGCTGGTTTTTCCAATTTTTGCAGCGGCTCAGGAACCAGGGTATCCCCAGGTGGACACTCTGGTGCTCAGACGTGATTCGCTGGACACCGCCCGCGGAGTCATCCGCTCCATTCCGGACACGATTTACTTCACCTACAGCGCGGACGCGATTTTCACCAAGAAGGTGAGCCTCGAGGAGGAAATGACCTTCTCTCCAATCCGCATCGTGGACACCCCCATTGCGCCGATGGTGCATCTTGCCGATCCCGTGGAGCGTCTCGCAAGGGCCCGCTCCTGCCGCCTTTCGTATCACTTCGAGGAAGCCTTGAGCGCTATCCAGCAGGCCCTGATGTGGGCCGATGACGCCCAGGCCGCGGAAATAGAAGCGGAGTACAGCCTCATCCTCAACGCAATGAGCCTCTCGGACAACTGCCAGACCCCCGTGGCCGTAATGAAAAAGCAGTTCTCCCTCAAGGACTTCTATCTGTATTTCCCTTTTGCAGACCGTTCTTTCCGCAATACTCCGAACGTTTTCGACAGCGGTGACGGCCTCATCCCCACCTACGCCCCCAAGAACTGCAAAACCGTGTATTTCTCCGCTCCGGACGACGGCGGAACCCGCGACATCTACATGAGCGAGGACCGGGACAGCTGCTGGTCGGCCCCCGTGCTCATAAATGAGTCGATGGTAACGATTGGTAACGAGATCGCACCCGTTCTGAGCCCGGACGGCAAAACTCTGTACTTCGCCTCCGATGCCCTCTACGGCATGGGCGGGTACGACCTGTACAAGTGCCAGTGGGACGAGGAAACCCGCAGCTGGGGCGAACCCGTGAATCTTGGTTTTCCCTTCTCCTCTCCGGCCGACGACTATATGATCATGGAGTCGGAAGACGGGAAGTACATCCTTTTCGCCTCCAACCGCGAATGCCATGGCAGTGAAAACGTGTATATCTACGTTATTCAGCACGAGGCGGATCCGGCTACGAAATCCGTCACTGATCCCGGCGAGCTTCTGGCCCTGTCGCTCCTTGAACCCTCAGCGGAACAGGCCCAGATAGACAATACTGTCATCGGCACATGGAACGGGGAACAGAATTCCGGAACCCTCTACATGGAGGTTTTTGCAAAGACGGAGGAGCTCCGCGGCACCATCGACCAGCTGAGCGAAGATATCGGCAAATTGGAAGGCCGGCTTGCCTCCGAGGAGGATGAACTAATCCGGGAGAGTATCGCCAAGGCCATCGACGCAAAGAAGGAAGAAAAGCAGAAGGCCGAAAAGGCGCTGGAGGACCTTTCCAGTGAATTCGGCAACCTGGAAGACCTCCTTAGCAACGCTTCTTCGCTGAATACCAGCATAGTATCTGACCAGGCGGATACCGAAATCGTGGGCGCAGGGGAAGCATACGTGTTCAAGAAGAACCGTATGGGAACTGCGCTCAAGGTGAAAGTCCAGCCCTGGAAGCAGGATTCCCGCTCGCAGTTCAAGATAACCCCCGTGGGCCACTTCGGGCCGGACGGATCCCTGCCGAAAGAGGGTTTCTATTACCAGATTTTCTTCCTTGAAAGCAAGCGCCGCGTTTACAGCGAAGACCTTGGCGGGCTGAATCCGGTGTACGAGCGCCAGACAAAGCGCCTCCAGTACCAGTATTACGCCGGAGTGTTCAGCTGCTACCAGGACGCCCTCCACGCCCTTAACGAGGTGCGCCGCCGCGGTTTCCCGGATGCCGTTATAGCCGCATACAGCGGCGCCTCCCCCATTTCAGTGGAAGAGGCGCTCGAACTTGAAGCGGCTGCCCCGCAGGAGGATTAATTCCCCGCAGGAACCTCGATATACTCTCCGTGCTCGGTTGCCACGGATTCTTTCCATATTTCCGTGTAGCCCGGCCATTCAACCTTTTCCGGAATTCCGGTGGAATGCTCCGAGTGGATGAAGCTGCCGTCGGAGTTCTGGGGCTTCACGTTGCCGTCGATGAACTTCACAAGAAGCTCTTCCTCCAGGGCAACCCATGCCTCGAACTGGTCCTGCGCGGTTTTCACGCTGTAGTTCGTGAGGTATTTGCCGATTTTCTTGAACGGAGTCCTGGATATCATGGTGGTACCGCGGCTGTTGTATTTTTTCTGAAGTTTCACCACGATTTCGTTGTACATCACAACGGCCATACTGTCCGCGGAATGTGTCTTGTGGAACATCTGGTCGTTCTCGAAGGCGTCTATCTTCTCCCTCACGAACGGGGCCATGATGTTATACATCTTGTAGCATGCGTTGGCTATGCGGTTGTTGATCCAGAAGGATGCGGTGGGGGAATAATGCAGAAGGTCTCCGTTTCCAACGCGGAAGCACTCAGGAACCTTGTTGGTTGAGGTATAAATCGGTGTAACATAAGAGGTTGCCGCATCGTCCGTGCCGAACCACAGGATACCGCCAACTTCGTCCGGGATGTAGCTACGGGCCTGGCCCACCATCCAGAAACCGGTCTGCTGGGTTGCGATAGCCCTTTCGTTGATGTAGGTCTTGCCGTCAAACTCGAACTCCATCGGCCTCCAGCGATACGGGAGGGCGTTTCCGCCTGCGCCGATATCCTGAGTCATGTCCATCGGAGTGCTCTCGTAGTGGTCTCTCATCACGTCGGCAAGATCCTTCACGGAGAGTTTCTCGCGCGGGAAGACATACAGGGGAAGGTCTCCCTCCAGGTTATATCCCATCGCATAGTCGAGGAAGGCCGATGCGTCCTTTGCAATGCCGTTGCCGTTTTCGTCGTAGTACGAGAACCAGCCCTTGCAGAGGAAATTGAAGGCGCTCCAAACACGGGCGTCGCAGCCACGGACAGTGCCGAAATCGAGGGGGCAATATGCCTTCTTGAAGCTGAATTCATCGTCCGAGCCGCTGAAATAGCCCTTGCGCTTTGCGAAGGAAATCACATCCGGAGCGAAAAGCCAGTTGTCCGGATCGTCCATGGGGAATTTGCCGATGCGCGGCTGGTTTGCATGGGCCGATATAGCCCCGTCCGGAATGCGGGCCGCAACCCACACGATGCCCTTGAGGGTGTTCGTGCCGTTTCGCATGTTGGTTCCCTTGCCGATGAGGTCCATCATCCACACCTCGTTCTTATCGGCAATGGAGAAGGTTTCGCCCTCGGAGGCATAGCCGTATTTGCTTGCTATATCCACAATCACGTCGATGGCTTCGCGCGCGGTCCTGGCCCTCTGCAGGGCGATGAGGATGAGCGACTGGTAGTCCACCACGCCCTTTTTGTCTTCCAGTTCGGGCCTGCCGCCCCAGGTGGTTTCGGTGATGATGAGCTGGAACTCGTTCATATTGCCGATAACCTTATAGGTATGGGGAGCCTGGTCGATGAAGCCGAGGTATTTGTTGGAATCTCCGTCGTAGATTTGCATCTTGGTGCCTTCGGCCCAGTCGGCCGCAGGGATGAAGCGGAGGTCTCCGTAGCTGTAGTGGGAATCGGCAGCATAGGTTACCAGAACGGATGCATCCTGGCTTGCGCCCCTGGTGACGAGCACATTGGTACAAGTATTGCCAGGGAGGGGGTGCATCAGCAAAATGGCGGTGACCGCAAGGATGCAGAGCGTCGATTTTCTCATCGTTATTATGTTTTTGATATTATTATCGTTAATTTTGTCTGTCAAACAACCTGCAAAGTTATGAAATTTTACAATGCAATGAAATACTGTGCGGCTGTTGTTCTGTGCGCAGCCCTGTTTATCGTTCCCGCAAGGGCCCAGCAGCAGCAAGAACTCACCCCGGAGCAGAGGGAGAAGAAAATGTACGAGGCGATAGACGCGGAAGTGGAAAGGCTCACCAAGCTTCTGAACCTGGACGAAGGCCAGCAGTTCTATGTGACGATGACTCTCACGGACTGTATCCAGGCCAGGGACGAGGAGCTGAAGTCCCTCTCCACCTCGGGTGTTCAGAACACGGATCTGTACCAGAGGGTGATAGACAAGTGGATGGACAAGATAGATAGCGACTACGAGTCCTATTTCACTCCGGAGCAGTGGAAGAAATACCTCCGCAGCGGCGCGGAAAAGGCGCGGAAAGCCCGCGAGAGGCGCCGTGAAAAAGCGGAAAGGGAAGGAATTGTCACGGATAATTAGTATCTTTGCGCACCTAAAACCCAACCAGTGATGAAACAGGCAATAGAACAGGTATACAGGGAGCTGGAGCAGCTCAAGTGCAAAACCGCCAAGGAGGTGGAGGAAGCGCGCATCCGTTTCCTGGGAAAGAAAGGTTCGGTAACAGCCCTCATGGAGCAGTTCAGAAGCGTGGCCCCGGAGCTCAAGCGCGAGTTCGGGCAGAAGCTCAATGAGCTGAAGAATGCGGCTACGGCCAAGATAGAAGAGCTCAAGGACGGTGTTGGCGCCGCTGAAATGCAGCAGGCATCCGGAGAGGATCTCACCATGCCCGGCGACGCGATGCAGCTCGGTTCCCGCCATCCCGTATCAATAGTGAGGCAGGAGATCGTGGATATTTTCCGCAAATTCGGCTACGACGTTGCCGAAGGCCCGGAAATCGAGGACGACTATCACGTTTTCGAAGCCCTCAACTTCCCTCCGAACCATCCCGCGCGTGAGATGCAGGATACGTTCTTCGTGTCCACGGGGCATGTGAACCCTCTCCTTCTTCGCACCCACACGTCATCCGTGCAGGTGCGCACAATGGAAAAGGAAAAGCTGCCCATCCGCGTGGTATGCCCCGGCAGGGTGTTCCGCAACGAGGCAATATCGGCCCGCGCACACTGCATCTTCCATCAGGTGGAAGGGCTTTACATCGACAAAAACGTTACTTTCGCAGACCTCAAACAGGCAATTCTCCTGTTTGCCCGCGAGATGTTCGGAGCGGATACGCAAATCCGTATGCGCCCGTCATACTTCCCCTTCACTGAACCCTCGGCAGAGGTGGACGTTAGCTGCAATATCTGCAAGGGAAAGGGCTGCAACATCTGCAAAGGCACCGGATGGCTGGAAATCATGGGCTGCGGCATGGTGGACCCGAACGTCCTCCGCGCCAGCGGAATCGACCCGGATGTGTACAGCGGCTTCGCCTTCGGAATGGGCGTAGAACGCATCGCCATGCTCAAGTGGCAGGTGAACGACCTTCGCCACTATTTCGAGAATGACATGCGCTTCCTCCACGAATTCGCAACCGCGACCGAGGTTTAAGCGTTTTTCAGAGTTACAACTCCGCCGGCGGCATCCACCGTTATGGCGGAGTTTTTATGTACGCTGCCGTCAAGGATGGCTTTCGCCAGCTGGTTGGTTAGCTCGCGCTGGATGAGCCTCTTGATGGGACGGGCGCCGTATGCGGGATCGTAGCCGCGCTCCACCATGTGGTCGTCGAAGGCGGGGGTGAACTGCAGGGTTATGCCGCTGTCCTGGAGCTTTGTCTGGAGCTGCGATTCCTGCAGGTGCAGGATTTCGCGGAGGTTCTCCTTGCTCAGGGGTTCGAACTTGATAATCTCGTCTATCCTGTTGAGGAACTCAGGGCGCATGTAGTCGCGCAAGTGGTCGGCCGGAGCGTTCGAGGTCATAATGAGGATGGTGTTCTTGAAATCCACGGTGCGGCCCTTGTTATCCGTGAGCCGGCCGTCGTCCAGAACCTGCAAAAGCACGTTGAAAACGTCCGGGTGGGCTTTTTCGATTTCATCCAGCAGCACAACGGAGTAGGGTTTCCGGCGCACCGCCTCGGTGAGCTGGCCGCCCTCGTCGTATCCAACATATCCCGGAGGCGCGCCCACGAGCCTGGAGACGGTATGGCGCTCCTGGTATTCGGACATGTCGATACGCGTCATCATATTCTCGTCGTTGAACAGGAATTCGGCAACGGCTTTGGCAAGTTCGGTCTTACCCACGCCTGTTGTACCAAGGAAGAGGAACGAGCCGATGGGGCGCTTCTCGTTGGAGAGGCCGGCACGGTTGCGGCGCACGGCGTCGGACACGGCGCGGATAGCTTCGTCCTGGCCCACGACGCGCTTGTGCAGCTCGGTTTCCATGCGGAGGAGCTTATCCTTTTCGCTTTCCAGCATACGCTTGACGGGGATTCCGGTCCATTTTGCCACCACTTCGGCTATGTCCTCGGGGGTGACGGCTTCGGTGATGATGGGGTCTTTGATCGCATCGGCCTTGGCCTGGAGTGTGTCGATGGTGTTCTGCGCCGCGGCCATCTTGCCATAACGGATTTCGGCCACCTTGCCGTAATCGCCGGATCGCTCGGCAGCCTGCGCCTGAATTTTCAGGTCTTCGATCTGCTGACGGGCGCTCTGGAGGCCTCCGAGGATTTCCTTTTCGTCGTTCCAGCGCTTCATCAGTTCCGCCCGCTTGCCCTGGAGGTCCTTGAGTTCGGCCTCCAGTTTTTCCATCTTGGCGCTTACGCCCTCGCGCTTTATGGCCTCGCGTTCGATTTCTTTCTGGCGGATTGCGGAGTTGAGGTCGTCGATGGGCTCGGGCACGGAATTCATCTCCAGACGCAGCTTGGATGCAGCCTCGTCCACCAGGTCGATGGCTTTGTCCGGCAGGAAACGGCTGGTGATGTAGCGGTGGCTCAGGTTCACGGCGGCGATGAGGGCATCGTCCTCGATGCGAACCTTGTGGTGGTTCTCGTAGCGCTCTTTCAGGCCGCGGAGTATGGCGATGGACTCTGCGGGCGAGGGCTCATCGACCATGACCATTTGGAAACGGCGCTCCAGGGCCTTGTCGGTTTCGAAGTATTTCTGGTACTCGTCCAGGGTGGTGGAGCCGATGGTGCGCAGTTCGCCGCGGGCCAGGGCCGGCTTCAGGATGTTGGAGGCATCCATTGCACCGGAAGACCGGCCTGCGCCAACCAGGGTGTGGATTTCGTCGATGAACAGGATGATTTCGCCGTCGCTGTCCACCACTTCTTTTACCACGCCCTTCAGACGCTCCTCGAATTCGCCCTGGTACTTTGCACCAGCGATCAGGGCGCCCATGTCCAGCGAGTACACGGTCTTGGATTTCAGATTCTCCGGCACCTGCGAGTTCACGATCCTCTGCGCGATGCCTTCGGATATTGCGGTCTTACCCACACCTGGCTCGCCCACCAGGATGGGGTTGTTCTTCGTTCTGCGGGACAGGATCTGCAGCACGCGGCGGATTTCGTCGTCGCGGCCGATCACGGGGTCGGTCTTCCCGGCCGCCGCCCGCTCGTTCAAGTTCACTGCAAAGCGTTGCAGAAATGAATTGTTATTGTTATCCATAATTACTCCCAATAAAGATTTCTCGACTCCGCTCGAAATGACAAAACGGTATGCAACAATAGCCGCCTGCCCGTGCGGGGCAAACGGCTATACATCAATCTTTGTTCCCTATGCGGCTGGTACTGACAAAATGTCAGGTGGCCGCCAGGGGCCTTACTCTGCGGGAGTCTCGGCGGGGCTTTCCAGTGCGGAAGGATCGATCTGGGGAACTGTGATGTCCTCTGCGGGGGCTGCTGCCTCGTTGAGGATTTCGGCGCCCATGTCGTCTCCGGCGGCCACTTTTCCGGAACGGAGAGTGAACACGCTCACAATGGAGAGAACCAGGATGAAGGCCACGAGATACCAGGTGGCTTTTTCCAGGATGGTTGCGGTCTGGCGCACGCCGAGAGTCTGGTTGGCGGAGGTGAAGTTGGTTGCAAGTCCGCCGTCCTTGCCGTTCTGCAGAAGCACTACGGCCACAAGCAGAATGGCTGCAATTACGATAAGGATAACGATGATGTTAAATACTACGTTCATATCTGTTATTTTTCCAATTTTTCAATAAGGGCTGCAAAGTAAGCACTTTTTTCCGGAAATTCCAAAACGAGACGGGAATAAATGCGTTTGGCCTCCTGGGGAAAGCCCTGCTGGGCAAAAATTTTCGCAAGTTCCTCCGTGCCGAAGTTGTCTGCGATGTCGGTGTCTACGGTATCGGCATAATTCACTTCCTCGGCCGACAGGGCCAGGCGGCCGATGGCGCCGCGGTCCGCCACATACAGGGCTTCCCGGGCGAACTGCTCGCGTGTCCATCCACCCACAGTGGCCATGCGGCGGCACAGTTCCTCGCGTGCACCCCCGAACCAGGGATACGCGCTAACTACGCCTGTGAGCTGTTCCAGGCTAAGGTCCTGAAGGTTCTTGCTTACCATTGCGCCACGGTTGCGTTGAAGATGTCTTCGCAGAGTTTTTCGATTATTTCCTCGCACAGGGAGCCTTCCACTGCGTCCAGGGAGTTGTTGGAATCGTAGTCGGCATAGGCGCTGAAGGATTTGCTCACGTCGTCCTCCGGATATTTGCGGTTGCTGAATTCCACTTTCACTGTTACGGTGAGGCGGTTCTGGGCCGCGACTTCATCGGCAGTAACTGCGGTTGCCTTTACGTCATAGCCCGTGATTTCGCACACCAGTTCCAAATCGCCGTCCGTTTCCACCTGGGTGAGGGAGGTGAGCTTGCGGAACTTGTCCTGCAGGGCCTCCGTTATGTCGTTGGAAAGGGAGGGGTTCACCCTTATCGCCTTGTTCTCCACGTAGGGGATGGTGATGGTTTTCACGTCCGGCTGGATGGATGTGCCGGTGAAAGAATAGATACCGCAGCTCCCCACAAGGGCGATGGCGCTTATGATGGCTATGATGTGCTTCATTTCTTTCTGAATTCTTGTGGCAGTTTGCGGTATAGCGTCCGTTCCGACATTCCCAGCTCCTGGGCGGCCAGTTTGCGGTTGCCGTGGTGCTTGTCCAGGGCGCGGCGGATGAGTTCCTCCTCCGAGTGGCGGATGGAAAGATTCGGCTCTTCCTTGTGGGGGATGGAAACCACCGGCTGGTCGAATTCCTGTTCCTCCGGGCCCTGCCATTCCGCTTCCTGCTGCTCGGGGGCGGGCGGAAGGGTGCGGTGCATGTATTGTGCCTTCAGGGTGTCGACGTCTCTCTTGAGGTCGAAAATGGCCTTGTAGATGGCCTGGCGCTCTTCCTCCGAGATGCCGCCTTCGCCGCGGGGGCGGGATTCCGGGTCGTACAGCACCGGCAGGGGTTCGCCCTCTTCCGTGGGCATGTAAGGGGCCAGGGCCGATGCGTCCAGCTCCACCCTCTGGAGGGTTGGAGTGACCTTCTGGGAGAAGCGGGCCGTGATGGACTGGGTGAAGCCCATGAGCTGACGGATGTTGCCGGGCCAGCGGTAGCTTTCCAGAAGGCGGATCGCATCCGGGCGGAGGCTAATCTTGCACATGCCGCTCACTTCGGAAAAGTCCGAGGTGAACTTACGGAAGAGAAGGTAAATGTCGCTTTTGCGTTCGCGGAGCGGGGGTATGCGGATCTGCGCCGCGCTGAGGCGGAAATACAGATCCTCGCGGAACTTGCCGCGTTTTACGGCCTCGTACAGGTGGATGTTCGTTGCCGCCACTACGCGCACGTCCGTGTGTTCTATTTTATTGGAACCCACCTTGCGGTATTCCCCGCTTTGGAGTACGCGCAGAAGCAGCGCCTGGGATTCCAGGGGGAGTTCCGCGATTTCGTCCAGGAAGAGGGTGCCGCCGTTAGCGTCTTCGAAATAGCCCTTGCGGGTTTCCGTGGAGCCGGTGAAGGCGCCTTTCACGTGGCCGAATAGTTCGGAGTTGACGAGCTCTTTCGCGAGGGCGCCGCAGTTTACGATGAAAAGGCTGGCGTTCTTTCTGGAGGAGTACTGGTGGATGATGCGGGCGAAGTTTTCCTTGCCCACGCCGCTTTCGCCCTGTATGAGTACGCTGAGGCCTGTGGGGGCGAACTTCACTGCCGTCTCCAGGGCTTCGTTCAGAGCGGGATCGTTCCCGATGATGTCGTACTTGTTTTTAAGGGCCTGTATATCCATTTATGCAAAATTAGTAATTTTTCCGTATATTTGTAGTCTATTGTCGAAGACAAAGATAAAATTTATTGAGAAACGATATGAAGAATTTAATGAGAGTTTTGGCCGCCGCAGCGGCAATCGCAATTGCAGCATCCTGCGGAAGCATGGAGCAGATGGCAAAACAGGCAGAGTCCCTGGTAATCACGTGTGACCCTGCAGTGCTTGAGGTTATTGGCGGCTCAATAGACGCAACCGTGAGCGTAACATATCCGGAAGGCTATTTCCTTCCCAAGGCCATCCTTGAGGTAACCCCCGTCCTTGTTTACGACGGCGGCGAAGCCAAGATGGAAGAGCCCTTCATGTACCAGGGCGAAAAGGTTAAGGACAATTACAAGGTGGTCTCCTCCAAGGGCCAGACAGTTACGGAGAAAGTCCATTTCGACTATGTTGAAGGAATGGAAAACAGCTATCTGGAGCTCCGTGGCGTGGTTAAGGCCAAGAAGAAGGACATCGCCCTTCCCGTCGTGAAGGTTGCCCAGGGCGCAAATACCACCTATATGCTCCTGAAGGCGGATGGCTATCTCGCGGAGATGAAGGACAACTATCAGGAAACCACCACCGCCGCCGCGGAAGGCCAGATCCTGTATCTGGTCAACAGCTCGGAGGTTCGCCAGAGCGAGCTCAAATCGGCCTCGGTGAAGGACTTCCTCGCAGAGCTGGACGAAATCAATTCGAACGACCGTGCCACCATCACCGGAACTTCCATCGTGGCTTATGCGTCTCCGGAAGGCGCCATCGACCTGAACAACCAGCTGTCGGAACGCCGCAGCCAGAGCGCAGGCAAGGCCTGGAACCAGCTCACCAAGGGCAGCGGAATCGTAGAACCCACCGTTATCAGCCTGGGCGAAGACTGGGAAGGCTTCCAGAAGCTCGTGAGCGAATCGTCCATCGAGGACAAGGAACTCATCATCCGCGTCCTTTCCATGTACAGCGATCCCGCAGTGCGCGAGAACGAAATCCGCAACATGTCGGAGGTGTTCACCGCCCTGAAAAAGGAAGTTCTCCCGGAACTCCGCCGCGCCCGCCTCATCGCGGATGTGGAATACAAGAACTTCACTCCGGAAGAACTCCAGGCTATGTATAAGGACGATCCGTCCACCCTGGACGAGGAAGCTCTCCTCCGCCTCGCTTCCGTTAGCGAGAACGAGGCCGACAAGGAAGATGTCCTGAAGAAAGCCGTGAAGCTTTATGAAAGCGACCGCGCCCAGTACAACCTTGCCGTCCTGTACATGAAACAGGGCAAGAACGACAAGGCGGAGCAGGCTCTCGCGGCAGTTAAGGACGGTGGCGACGACGTTATCAACGCAATGGGCGTTCTCGCTCTCCGCAAGGGAGATCTCGAGACCGCAGAAGACTGCTTCTCCAAGTCAAAAGCTGCGGAGGCCAAGGCCAACATGGGTCTTGTGTATGTTCTCACGGGCCGGTATGACGAGGCCGCTTCCGCCCTTGCGGATGCCCCCGGATGCCCCGTGAACAAGGCTCTGGCCTACATCCTCGCAGGCGATCTTGACAAGGCGGAAAGCGTTCTCAAGTGCGGCAGCGACAAAGCCAACTACCTCCGCGCCATCATCGCCGCCCGCAAGGGAGACGCAGACGCAGTGGCTGAAAACCTCCACAAACTCCAGGACGCAGACCTTAAGGCCCGCGCCGAAAAAGACGTGGAGTTCGCCGGCTACGTCTGGTAGGGAGGAGTTGCACTCACATTTACAAAAAAGGGTTTCGGCCCTTTTTTTTGTTATATTTGCAGTCGAGACCATCCATACAACCCCATGAAATTCCGGTATTCATTATTATACATGGTCCTTGCGGCGATTCTGTTTGTCGCCTGCGGGCCTAAAGAGGATCCTGTAGAACCCATCGGCCCGGATAATCCGTCAGGCCAGGTAGATCCTGTTGACCCGACTGATCCGACGGATCCGACAGACCCGGCTGGCCCGACTGATCCGGAGGACCCTGAAGGCCCAGTGGATCCGGAAGACCCTCCCGTGGATCCGGAGGACCCGCCGGTTCAGGGATTTCCGGAGGGAGAGCTGCCTCCGAGCAACGAAATCTGGTACACTACCTCAGACGGGAATCCGATAACGGAGGTCACGGGCCAGGGAAATTGCACTCTGGTGTCCAATACGTACGAGAACGGTTTCGGCGTGCTCAGTTACAGCGGCACCGTGACCCGTCTGGACATCCTTTCCAGCAATTATTACGAAAGGAAGAGGATTACGGGAATATTGGTTCCCGACTGTGTGGAGTATATAGGAGACAGTGTTTTCTGGGATTCATATCAGATCAAGGAGTTCCGTGTGCCTGCCAACCTGAAGGGCGCCAGGCCGTTCACATCGGGCTTTTCGCTGGCCCTGGAACGTCTGTATGGCAATCACGTCTCTGAGGACGAGCGCTGCATCATCATAGACGGCGTTTTGTTGGCCTTCGCTCCCGCGGGTCTCGCCTCGTATGAGGTCCCTAATGGCGTTGTTCGGATTGCGAGTGGCGCGCTCGGGCTCACCTGGGATCTGAAATCCGTGGTCCTTCCTTCGAGCCTTACTGCCATAGAAAATAGCGGTTTTACGCAATCGGCGATTGAATCGGTATATATTCCCGCCTCGGTCCAGTCCCTGGACGCTAATGCATTCATGCGATGCCCCAACCTGAAGGAACTTCTGGGCGACTGCGCATTCATTTCCAAGGACCGTAAGTTCCTCTTCGACCCCTATGGGATGTACGGGTGCACGATGACGTTCTTTGCCGGAAAGGAGGATGCTTCCTACGAGATTCCCGATGAGATACAGGCCATTTGGAGTTATGCTTTCTATGGCTGCTTTAATCTCGAGAGCCTCACCTTTGCCCATGGGCTTCAATACCTGTCGGGAGAGGCCTTTACCAGCTGTGATAAACTGACATCCCTGTATGGGCCGATATCCACTTCCGACCATAAGGGCCTCACCAACGGCGCCGGCTGCCTGCAGTACGTCATCCCTAGTATCAGCGGCGACTATCGTGTCCCAGATGAGATCACCGCGCTCGGCGACTGGATTTTCGGCAACAAGCAAAACCTCCGTTCCGTGACGATGGGCGACCAGGTTACCACCATCGGCATGTATGCATTTTCGAACAGCCAGGCCCTGGAGAGCATTACCTTATCGGCCCGCCTGGTTAGCATCGGATACAACCCCTTCCAGTTCTCCAGAAATCTGAAATCGGTCTATTTCCGGAGCATCCTGCCTCCCGGCGTGGCTTCAATTCAGGATACCGAGAATCCTTTGGTTTCCTTCTATGTCCCTTCCCAGTCATACCGGATGTATACGACCGACCCCACCTGGAAGCCATATTGGGGGGTGATGAAACCGTATGATTATACGGATATTCCCCAGCCGGATTTCTATCTGTCCAGCGATTATTCCAAGGAGGGCGAAGTGACTGTTCTTCAGAGGGCGTCCAAAGGAAATGGCATCGACCTTGTGTTCATGGGCGATGCATACTCGGACAGGGAGGTGGCAAGCGGCAAGTATCTTCGCGACATGGAGGCCTGCGTGGAGCAGTTCTTTGGCGTGGAGCCGTATAAGTCGTTCCGGGAGCTGTTCAATGTGTATATAGTCACAACCGTTTCGGCAACGGAAGGATACGAACACGGCGGCCGCAGCCTGGGAACCTACCTCGCGGGCGGTACTAGCATCGGCGGTGACGACGAGAAATGTTTCTCCCTGGCCCGCGCGGCGGTGGGGGACGACTCACGCATGGACGAGGTGGTGGTGATGGTATGCGGAAACCAGGATCTAAGCGGTACGTGCTATCTGTGCGGTACGTGTTACATGTCAAAACCAACGTCGTGGACCGGTCATGAGTGGGCCGGAGGCCCGGCCGTGACGTATTTCACGAAGCTGGACGCAGATTTCACCGAAACTGGAAAGGTCCTTCGCCACGAGTGTGGCGGCCATGCTTTCGCCAAGCTGGCGGATGAGTATCACTATTCCGGATCGGTTCCGTACGATATACGTGCCCAGGTTGAGGAGGTCACCCCTTATCGGTGGTACTCGAACGTGGACTTCACATCGGACCCCAGCACGATAAAGTGGGCCCAATTCCTGTCCGACAACCGCTACACTGGCGAGGTGGGCATATTCGAAGGTGGCCTGACGTACATGTATGGCGTATGGCGCCCTTCCGAGAACGGCATCATGAACGACAACACCGGCGTCTTCAACGCCCCGTCCCGCTATACCATCTGGCAAAGGATCCACAAGCTTGCCTACGGCTCATCCTGGAACGGCACCTTCGAAGACTTCGCAGCCTACGACGCCGTGAACCGCTCCTCTTCCCCTTCCGGAGCCCCCGTGCGTTCCTGGGTGTCGAAACCCCGCCAGCATCTCCCCGCCCCGGTGTTTACCGGCCGCACCTGGCGCCAGGCCCGCGGGAGGCATTAGTCCTCTCCGAGATTTCGTCGGCCTTCTCCCTTATTTGGCCCTCTCCGAGAATTAGTCTGCCCTCTCCGGCTCCCCCCCCACTTCTCCCGAATCGGCCTTCTGACTCGACGTTTTGGGCGAGGTCGATGTTTGGGTGGGATACCTCGCCCACTGAATTAGCCTTCTGGGCCATTGTGTACCAAAAGTCGTGGGCGAGGTCATAAGGGAAAATGACGACCTCGCCCAAAGTGGGATTCTTTCAGATTCGTAAAACGGGTTTTTATGGTTCGTAAAAATCGACATAAAAAACAGAAAAAGACATAAAAAACATAAAAATCTGAGGGTGGCGTCTTTTCTCTGCGGGCGGTTTTTCCTATGTTTGCGGGAAACAGACCAGACAGATGCTAAGAATTGCGGAAAGAGTTTTGCCGGATGGCACAAGAAAAAAGGTTCAGCCGTTCCACATCAGTATGGAGGGGATGGAGAGCCTTGTCTTGTGCAGGGACGATGAGGACTACGATGCCATGGTTAAGATTCTGTGCGTGGCATCCAGAAGGAAAAATGTTATCATAATCATTTATGCCGTGGTGTCCAACCACTGCCACATGGCCGTGCTGGCAAGCCGCCAGGCCGAGGCCCACGAGTATGGCCAGGAAGTAAAAAGAATGTATTCGATGTGGTTGGCCCAAAAGTATAATGTAAGGAAGGCGCTTAAGCAGATGGACGTGAAGGCGATACTGCTGGATAACGACTGGTATGTCCGCAACGCCCTGGCTTATGTCCCCCGCAACGCAATGGACAATGGATGCAACGTGAACGAGTATAAGTGGTCGGGGTATCGCGCGATGTTCTGTACGCCGGAGCCAGGACGTCCAGTATCGGCCCTCACCAAAAGGGAACGACGCTCCCTGATGCATACTGACGACGATCTTTCCGGCGTGGCCTGGCTCCTGGATTCTGAAAACCACCTCATTTCCTCTTCCTTCTGTGACCGGGAGTATCTCGAACAGGCCTTTGAGCACGACCAGACGTTCTTTATGAAAACCGTATCCGGCAGCAAGGCGGCCGAGATGAAGCAGAAACTGATAGATTCACCAAGGCAATCTATGACCGACACGGATTATTTGAATGCCGCCAACGCAGAGAGCGAGAAATGGTTCAGATATCCACTGTCAATGATTCCTCTGGATAAGAAGGCGAGTCTGGTCCTGTATATGTATCGTACAACCAGAACCGGAATACCTCAACTCGCCCGGGTCTTTGAATTGAGCAGGGAAAAAGTTGCACAGATAATCGGTCGGGATGCCGGTAAGTGAGTTTTTTTGGAATGCGATAGCCGATGCCCCGGGCGAGGTCGATGTTTATGTGGGGCACCTCGCCCACTGAATTGCCCTTCTGGGCTATTGAGTGCCGATAATCACGGGCGAGGTCCTTGGGGAAAATGACCACCTCGCCCAAATTTTTCTTGCAAATAGAAAAAAGATTCGTATCTTTGCAGTCCGCCCCGCGTGGCGGAGTTTCGCCAAAAGGCTCCCGGAGAGGTGGGTGAGTGGCTGAAACCAGCAGTTTGCTAAACTGCCGTACTCCTTAAGGGTACCACGAGTTCGAATCTCGTCCTCTCCGCAAAAAAACGAAATGTCGCGCCAAGCTTGCTTGAGCGCGATTTTTCGTTCTTTTTGCAAAGCCCGCCGCAGGCGGGCGAGATGTCGGAGGGCGTCAGCCCGACGAAATCTCAGAGAGGACAAGAGGGTGGGATTTTGTCGGAGGGCCGTTAAGGCCCGACGAAATCTCGGAGAGGGAAAGTGCTGAGGCAAGCCCGCCGGGATTACTTCCGGGTGTAATAGTCGATCATGCGGTTGAGGGCGCGGGTGCAGACGGGGCAGAAGGATTCGCATTCGTTAATCTTCATGCGGCATTCCTGGACGGGGCGGTAGAC
>JAEEUZ010000180.1 GCA_016290725.1 Bacteroidales bacterium
CCTCATCCTCACCTTCTTCTTCCGCTACATGTTCGACCTTATCAAGAACGGATACGTATATCTGGCAACACCTCCTCTGTACCTCGTAAAGAAGGGCAAGGAAGAGGTCTATTGCTGGACAGATGCCCAGCGTGAAGAGGCCACGGAACGCCTTGGCCGCGGAACGGACAAGGGTGTAACCGTGCAGCGCTACAAAGGTCTGGGTGAAATGAGTGATACCCAGCTGTGGGAAACCACCATGGATCCTTCCCGCCGCGTGCTTCGCCAGATCACTATCGAGAATGCCGCAGAAGCGGAGCGCACCTTCTCCATGCTCATGGGAGACGATGTGCCGCCTCGCCGCCAGTTCATTGAAGAAAACGCACATTACGCCAATATCGACGCATAATGGCTTTGAAACTTTCCAGGATTAACAGCAGGTTCCTTCCTCTGGCAGTGGTGCTCGTGATCCTGGTGCTGCTAATGCCACGCAGCGCCAGGCTTAACCTCGAGTACAAGAAAGGCTCGCCGTGGAAGGGGGAAACCATAATCTCGGAATTCGATTTTCCCATCCTCAAAACCCAGGAGCAGATCTTCGACGAGAAGGAGGCCAAGGGCGGCAAGGTGGTGCCGTACTATCGTTATTCAGATGAAGTTACGGCCCGCGTGTCCCGTTCCGTTCAGTCTCTGGATTTCGGCGGAAAGGATCTTCTGAAGGCCTATGTGGTGGATGCGGTGGATGCCGTTTATGAATGCGGCGTGCGCTCGGATGCAACACCCAAGATGGGGCGCGGATACGGGGAAGTATCCACGGATGTTCTGATGGTGCAGCGCAACAAGCGCGCAACCAAGTTCCCCTCATCGGAAGTCTATACCGTTTCCACCGCCAAGAACCTCCTGGCCCAGCGCCTGGAGGATAAAGGCGTGAACGCGGATTCGCTTCTGCGCCATGTTGGCGTATATCAGCTTATCGAGGCGAACCTCGTGTTCGACCGCTCCATGACGGAACTGGCCTATGCGTCCAATCCGGATGCGGTTTCGCCAACTTCCGGTATGGTGCGCTCGGACCAGAAACTGGTCTCCCACGGTGAAATCGTCACCCCCGAAATCGCCCAGCTGCTGGACAGCTACGAGGCGGAATACAATAAGGTAAACGGCTACGGCGGCCCCAGGGCGCTTCTGTATGCGGGCAACATCCTCATGGCGCTCATCCTGGTGGTGGTGCTTTATCTCAGCATCCTGTACACCAATCCAAAGGTGCTGGACGATACCCGCCGCTACCTGTACCTGCTCACGATATTCATCCTGTCGGCAGTGATTGCATTCGTGGTGGAGAGGTTCTACCCGCAGCTGATGTACCTGGTCCCGTTCCCCGTGATGGCCATGTATCTCATGGCCTTCTTCAAGAAGAGGGTGGTGCTGCCGGTGTACATGGTGTCGCTGCTTCCGCTGCTGGTTTTCAGCAGGGGAGGGATGGAGTATTTCGTGATATTCCTCTCCGCGGGGCTCGTGTCGATGACGGTATTCGAGCGCTTCTCGCGCGGATGGCTCCAGTTCGTTCACGCCATAATCATCTTCGGCGTGGAGATGCTGGTCTTCTCGGCATTCAGGCTGCTTGAGGCCGGTTTCTCCGGCGCGCTGTGGATCAACCTCATCTGGCTGTTCATGGGCTCGATGTTCCTTGTGGCCATGTATCCGCTCATCTACCTGTTCGAGAGGATATTCGGCCTGGCTTCCACATCCAAGCTCGTGGAGCTCACGGATACCAACAACCGCCTGCTGCGGCTCATGTCCGTGAAGGCTCCCGGTACGTTCCAGCACAGCCTGCAGGTGATGAACCTCTGCGATGCCGCGGCAAGGGCAGTCGGCGCACATGTGGCGCTGGTGAGGGCAGGAGCGCTGTACCACGACATCGGCAAAATGAAAAATCCCCTTTGCTTCATTGAAAACGAGAGTTCCAATCCCGGTGCAGTGAAGTACCACGACGGTCTTTCTCCACGCGAGAGCGCAAGGGACATCCTCCGCCACGTTCCGGACGGAATAGAGCTGGCAAAGGAATACAAACTTCCGAAGGTGCTGCAGGATTTCATCCTCTCGCACCACGGGACATCGGCCACCGGGTACTTCCTCAACACATATCTCAGTGAAGGAGGAGACCCCGCAGATACGGCGGATTTCTACTACAAGGGCATGAAGCCCGTTACCAAGGAGCAGACTATCCTGATGATCTGCGACTCGGTGGAAGCCGCTTCCCGAACCCTCAAGGAGTTCACTCCGGAGGCGCTGGAGAAGTTCGTGAACGGCATTGTGGACGGAAAGATAAAGAGCGGCCAGCTGGACGAAGCCAACATTTCCGTCAAGGACCTGAACACCATACGCGAGGTGCTGCGGTCCAATCTCCAGCAGATTTATCACGAGAGAATCGTGTATCCAAAAGCAGACTAACACTATTATTATAATGAAGATTTCGAAAAACCAGATCGACGACCTGAACCTGAAACTTACCGTCGAGATTAACAATTCCGATTACCAGGAGGCCCTCCACAAACGCCTGAATGAATACAAACACAAGGCCGATATCCGCGGCTTCCGCCGTGGAATGGCTCCGCTCTCGCTCATCCAGCGCCTCTATGGCGAGCAGGCCCTCTACGAAACAGTGAACAGCACCCTGTCAAAAGCCCTTGACGACTTTGTGGAAACCGAAGGCCTTGCCGCCACCATCGTTGGCGAGCCCCTTCCCGCAGAGGAGCAGCCCCAGATTTCCTGGAAGGCGGGCGAGGACTTTACCTTCATCTTTGACATCGCCCACACCTCCGAGGTGAACTTCACCGTGAGCAAGGAAGACAAGATCACCTATTACGAGATTGAGGTGGAGGCCGATGCCCTCAAGGCCGAAAAAGCCCGCATGCTGGAGCAGTACGGCTCCATGCAGGAAGGCGAAGCCGCAGGCGAGAAGGATTACATCATTGCCGATATCGAAGGCTCCGGCCACAAGGCGGAGGGCGTGTACGTATCGGTTGCCAACGTGTCTGAGGCCGCTCGCAGCATGTTCGTGGGCCTCAAGGCAGGGGAGAGCGTGGAAGTGAACGTGAACGAAGCATTCGAGAACGAGACAGACCGCGCATCCATGCTCAAGCTGGACAAAGCCAAGCTTGCAGAGATGGATCCCATGTTCAAGTTCACCGTGGTGAACGTGAAAACCTTCGTGCCCGCCGTTTCAGAGCAGGCCACCTGGGACAAGATGTTCGGCGAAGGCGTCGTGGATTCAGAGGAGAAATTCGAAGACATGGTGAAGGCGAACCTCACCGCCCAGTACGCCCGCGAGTCCAACTACCGCTTCGGCATCGACGCCCGCAAATATTTCGTTGAGAAAGCCAACCTGCAGGTGCCCGAGGACTTCATGAAGCGCTGGATCATCTACGCCAACGAAGGCAAATTCACCCAGGAGCAGGTAGACGCGGAGTTCCCTTCCTTCATCGAGGACTTCCGCTGGCAGCAGGCCCGCACCGCCATCATGAAGCAGTTCGACCTTAAAGTAACGGAGGCCGATATCCGCGAAGCCGCAGAAAACTACGTCCGCTACCAGTACGCCATGTACGGCATGGCAAACGTTCCTGACGACCTCGTGAAAGGCGCAGCCGGCAACGTGATGAACGACGAAAACCAGCGCCGCCAGCTCCGCGAGCAGTGCGCGGACAACAAGGCCCTTGCCGCCGTCCACGAGAACGTCACCGCCAAACCCAAGAAAATCAAACTCGCCAAATTCAGAGAATTGAAATAAGTATGACAGATTTTGAGAAGTATGCTGTAAAGGGCAGGGGAATCAGCTCGATGACTCTGGCACGGTATGCGTCGGTTACGGATGCGTACATCAACCCTACGATTACTGAGGAGCGCAAGCTCAACGTGGCCCAGATGGACGTTTTCAGCCGCCTCATGATGGACCGCATCATCTTCCTGGGTGTTCCCATCGACGATGACGTAGCCAACATCATCCAGGCCCAGCTGCTGTTCCTCGCATCCACCGATCCCAGTGCCGACATCTCCCTGTACCTGAATACTCCCGGCGGCCAGGTGAGCTCCGGGCTCGCAATCTACGACACCATGCAATTGGTG
>JAEEUZ010000181.1 GCA_016290725.1 Bacteroidales bacterium
TTCAGGGATCCCGGATACAACGGGAGCGTGGGTATCGCAACCGTTGCCATCGGCCCTGGCATCGAAACATCTCACGGCTGGATGATTAATGAAACCCATTATGTAGGTGCCGGCGCCGCAGCATGTTTCATCTTCCCTATAACTCCGGTTTTCAAAGAGTTTATCGAGTATCAGGTGTATTTCAAGAAAAGTGATAGCACTCCGTTCGCCGGCTGCCAGATTGGCGCATACCAAACCTGGGGCATTGACGAAGACGGCTCATACCAGAGCGGCATATTCATTGAGCCTCGCGGCGGCTGGAGCTGGCTTATCGCAGGCCGATTCGGCCTCACTCTCTCCGGCGGCCTTATGCTCAACCCCACTACAAACTTCATCCCCATCCCCAACATCCACCTGGCCCTGGAACTTTAAGTCTCCCCTGCCCGTATTCGGCATCACGGCCAGAGGGTTCTTAGCGGAGTGACAACGCGCATTGGAGGGCGCAGTTGATGCCGTCCAGGGCCGATGAGACGATGCCGCCGGCGTAACCGGCGCCTTCGCCGCATGGGTACAGGCCGGGAACATCCACGTGTTCGAGGGTTTCGGGGTCGCGGGGCAGGCGCACCGGAGACGAGGTGCGGGATTCAACGCCCAGCAGAAGGGCGTCGTTCGTGTAGTAGCCGTGCATCTGGCGGTCCACCTGCGGGAAGGCACGGCGGAGGCGCAGAGCCACATGTTCGGGGAGCAGTTCGTGAAGGGGCGATGAAAGCGCGCCGGGATGATAGGAAGTCTTGGGCAAATCCTTGGAAACTATTCCGCGGCAGAAATCCTTCATGCGCTGGGCGGGAGCCTGAAGAGGATGCACTCCGCCATTCGAGGACACCCACTGGTACATCTTGCGTTCAACGGCCTGCTGGAAATCCATAAGGTGGAACGGACCGTCGCCCGGAACGTCTTCCGGCTCAATCTGCACCACCACCCCTGCGTTGGCCCATTTGGAATTGCGGGCACTGTTGGACATGCCGTTCAGAACCACAGTGCCGTCCTCTGTGGAAGAAGGCACCAGGATGCCTCCGGGGCACATGCAGAAGGAGAAGACTCCCCTGCCCTCCACCTGCTGCACGAAGGAATACTCCGCGGTGGGCATAAACGGCTGATACTTGCCGTGATAGCGTATCTGGTTAATCATCCACTGCGGATGCTCAACGCGTACGCCCATTGCAAAGCCCTTGGCCTGGAGAGCCCAGCCGTTGCGCTCGAACAGTTCGTATATGTCTCGTGCGGAATGCCCGCTTGCAAGAATCACTTTTGAGGCGCGGTACACCGCAGAGCCGGCGTGCACTTCGAAGCCGCCATCGGCCTGCTGAATATCGGTTACCCGGGAGTCGAAATGGTATTCTCCCCCGTGCTCCTCCACGCAGAGGCGTATGTTTTCCACGATTTGAGGCAGTTTGTCCGTGCCAAGATGCGGATGGGCATCCACAAGGATATCCGGATCCGCCCCGAAGGCAACCAGGCCGTGGAGCACCTCGCGGATATCGCCTCGCTTGGAAGAACGCGTGAACAGTTTTCCATCGGAAAATGCGCCAGCGCCGCCCTCCCCATAGCAATAGTTTGAATCCGGGTCGATAACGCCTTCAACGGAGAGCTTTGCCATATCCGCCTTGCGCCGATGGACGTCCTTACCGCGCTCCAGAATCACGGGCTTGAGGCCCAGCTGAAGCAGTTTCACGGCGGCAAATAGCCCAGCAGGGCCCGCCCCGATGATGATTACCGGCTGAGCGCCGTGCACATCCCGGAACTCATCCAGCTTGAACGGCTCGTACTGCTCCCCCTCCCGATACGCCTGCACGCGGTACCTGTACAGTATATCCGTGCGTGCATCCACGCTCCTTCGCACAACCTCCACGTGGCCCACCTTGTCCGTCTTCACGCCCAGGGCCTTCGCCGCAGCCTCGCGGAGCTCCCCGTCGGAGAGTTCCTTGCCGATCTTCTTCGCTATCTCGAATTCTTTCACACCTTCAGGCTATCGAAAATAAAGGGAAGGATGTCATCCACTTTCGCAAACTTCAATACTTTGGAATTACCTATGAGAATGATGCTGAAGGGCCTTCCGTACTTGGACTGATACTCCGCCATCACCTGCCGGCAGTTGCCGCAAGGCGTTGCCGGCTCATCACACGGCACGCCATTATCCGACGCCACGATTGCAAGCGTATCAAACGGCGTTTCCGGGTAATTTGCGCTGGCAGCGAACATTGCCACGCGTTCCGCGCAAAGGCCTGCGGGATAGGCAGCGTTCTCCTGGTTGGCACCCTTCACGATTGTGCCGTCCGCCAGGCGCAGCGCGGCACCTACCTGAAACTTTGAATAAGGAGAATAGGAGCCTTTGAGAGCCTCTCGTGCCGCTTTTGCGAGTTCCTGGTCCTGCGGTTCCAGTTCCAGCTCCGAGGCGAATTCTTTATAGTCGATAGTGAGACGTTTATCAGCCATAGTGCGAAAATCAATCTTGCAGTGACTCACAAGATAGGAATATTTTTTCAAAATTGTTAATTTTGCGGCAGAAAAGTTATGGATAAGGGCAAAATCAAGGTTTGCGTGGGGCTTTCCGGCGGAGTGGATTCGTCGGTGGCGGCGTATCTCCTCAAGCAGGAGGGCTACGACGTCTTTGCCATGTTCATGCAAAACTGGCACGACGCGGATTCCACCCTTCACGGAGACTGCGAGTGGGAGGAAGACCGCTTCGTGGCGGAGATGGTAGCCCGAAAAATCGGCATACCCTTTTACTTTGTCGACCTTTCCAAACAATACCGCCAGAAGGTGGTGGATTATATGTTCGACGAGTATTCTCGCGGACGCACCCCCAACCCGGACGTCCTCTGCAACCGAGAAATCAAGTTCGACGCCTTCCTGCAGGTTGCCATGAAGTACGGGGCCGATTATGTCGCGACCGGCCATTATTGCCGCAAGGAAGTCCTTGTCGATGGCACCTGCCGCATACTGGAAGGGGCGGATCCCAACAAGGACCAGAGCTATTTCCTTTGCCAACTGTCGCAGGAGCAGCTCCAGAAGGCCCTCTTCCCCATCGGCGATTTGCTGAAGCCCGAAGTACGCCGCATCGCCAAGGAAGCGGATTTGCCATCGGCCGATAAGAAAGACTCCCAGGGAATATGCTTCGTGGGAAAGGTGGATCTTCCCACATTCCTTAAGCAGAAACTGGAGTCCCGCGAAGGCCAGGTGGTGGAAGTGTTCGATGCCTGGTACGCGCAGAACCCGCTTTTCCTCCAGCAGCAGGAACTGCTAACGAGCATTCTTAAACCGGGCGTATCTTTGGAACGCACGGTGCGTTACGCCCCCGAGGAGAAAGTGCTCACAAGCGACGGCGAGCCCCTGGGCGAATGCCCGTTCACGGATCCCGCGGCGCTAACGGACGAACAGTTGGAAGTGCTCGCAGAACCTTTGAAGTACGATCTCACTTTCGAGACGGAAACCTACCGCAGCGGAAAGAAACACATCAAGAAAACACGGTATAAAGCCAACCCTTACGGGGCCATCGTGGGCACCCACGAAGGGGCCCAGTTTTACACTATCGGCCAGCGCAAAGGACTGGGCATCGGAGGGCACACGGAACCCGTTTTCGTCATTGCAAGCGATACTTCAAGTAATACCGTATATGTTGGTGAAGGCCACCAGCACAAAGGCTTAAGCAGATTTTGCCTCGCCATCAATCCGGACGAGGTTCACGACATCTCCTCCGGTGCCGTTTTGGCGCCCGGCGAAACCCGCCGCTGCCGCGTTCGCATCCGCTACCGCCAGCCCCTCCAGAGCGCCACTCTCATCCGCCGCCCCGGCGCCCTCTACATCCTGTTCGACAAACCCCAGCGCGGCATCACCGCCGGCCAGTTCGCCGTCTGGTACTCCGGCACCGAAATGCTCGGCAGCGGCGTCATCCGTGGGTAATTTTGTTTTTTCGCGGGGAATACGTATCTTTGCAACGGGAAAGTCTTACACGACCAGCTCCCTCTGAAGCCCCCCAGGGCAGGAATGCAGCAAGGGTAGGAGGTTGTAGCGGTGCGATGTAAGTAGCTTTCCCTTTTTTGATTATGATC
>JAEEUZ010000182.1 GCA_016290725.1 Bacteroidales bacterium
GTTCTCCCCCGCCTCATCTCCAGCCTGCCTGCTGAATTGGCGGCGTTGTTCGACGGCAAGTTCATCCTTCACGTCAACCCCACAGGCAAGTTCGTGATAGGAGGCCCTGCGGGAGATACCGGCCTGACCGGCCGCAAGATCATAGTGGATACCTACGGCGGACGCGGAGCCCACGGCGGCGGTGCTTTCTCCGGCAAGGATCCTTCGAAGGTGGACCGCAGCGGCGCATACGCCGCCCGCTGGCTCGCCAAGAACCTGGTCGCCGCCGGCGTGGCCTCCGAGTGCCTCGTGCAACTGGCCTACGCCATAGGTGTGGCAGAACCGGTCAGCGTCTATGTAAATTCTTATGGAACAGGTGTTTGCAGCGATGCAGAGATTGCTGTTCGTCTGCGCGAACTGTTCGACCTCCGTCCCGCCGCCATCGTACGTCGCTTCGGCCTCAAGAACCCTATCTACGCCCCCACCGCCGCTTACGGGCACTTCGGCCGCGAGCCTTACGTTAAGGACGGCATCCAGTTCTTCGGCTGGGAAAAACTCGACGCGGTAGATTTACTCCGCTCCGCCTTCGAGTTGGAAGCTTAGCTTTTTCACCGCTATGTATTCATTCACTTGCGACTACACCGAGGGCGCCCATCCCTCAATCCTGAAACGTCTTGCCGAAACAAATCTTCAGCAGGAGGCCGGCTATGGAGAAGATTCTTTCTGCACCTCCGCAAAAGACAAGATCCGTAAAGCCATTGGCTGCCCGGAGGCAGATGTTTATCTTCTCGTAGGCGGTACCCAGACTAATTACACCGTTATAGACGGGATGCTCCGCGGATACGAGGGGGTTTTAGCTGTGCAAACCGGGCACATCGCTGTCCACGAAGCCGGTGCCATCGAGTTCAGCGGGCACAAGGTCTTGACCCTGCCTCAGCACGAAGGAAAGATGGATGCTGGGGATCTGGAGGTCTGGCTTGAGGGTTTTTATTCCGATGAAACTTATCCCCATATGGTGCAGCCAGGGATGGTATATATCTCATTTCCAACTGAATACGGCACCATCTACACTCGCTCCGAATTGGAAGTCATCTACGCCATCTGCCGGAAGTATAAACTCCCGCTGTTCATAGACGGCGCCCGTCTTGGGTATGGTCTTGCCAGCCCGGCGGCGGATGTGGATCTCCCTACCTTGGCATCGCTTTGTGATGTCTTCTACATCGGCGGCACCAAAGTCGGCGCATTATGTGGAGAGGCGGTAGTCTTCCCTCGCGGAAACGCTCCTGCTCACTTCTTCACAACCATCAAACAGCACGGCGCCCTTCTCGCCAAGGGACGCCTGCTCGGCATTCAGTTCGACACGCTTTTTACCGATGGGCTTTATCTGAAAATCAGCGCCCATGCTATTGAAATGGCTATGCGCGTGAAGGAAATCTTTGCCAGCAAAGGAATACCTTTCTTCAAGGATTCTCCCACTAACCAGCAGTTCCCCATCCTCTCTTCAGAGCAAATTGATTCGTTGAATGGGAAGGTGGCTTTTGAAATCTGGGAGCCTCTCCCGTACGGTCGTTTCGTCACCCGTTTCGCCACGTCCTGGGCCACTCAGCCGGAAGCCGTAGATGCTTTGGCTGCATTATTATAGCTTTTTGCTCGGTCAGCTATCGTTAACTCAATGGGACCTGTAGAGGTTTTGGCCGATTTCCTTTACAGGTAGGGCAAAAAATGGCCGACCTGTAGAGGTTTTACGGGTTTTCCTCGACGGGTAGGGCGAAAAACGGCCGACCTGTAGAGGTTTTGCTGGTTTTCTTCGACGGGTAGGGTCATTTTGATCTGCACCCCAAAAGTTGGACAAAAAAAAGGGTAAAATGAAAAAGAACGAGAATTATCTAAAGTATGTCCAAGCTATGCATTTGATGGATGAAGGGAAGTCCATCACATACATAGAGAAGAACCTTAAAATGGGGCGCAATACCATCAAGCTCGCTCGCAAGCGCTACCTGTCCGGAGGGGAGGTGGCGCTTCTTGAGCCAGAATACAGTCCGCACCATGATGTAAGCGATAAGATAAAAATCGTGCTGGATATCGAAAAAAACGAGCTACCTTTGTCCGTGGCAGGCTTACAATACGAGATCCCACCTTGTACGCTTCGTAGTTGGATGAAGCTGTACAAAGAGTTTGGCGAGACCGGTTTGTACCGACGAAATAGCACTAAAGAGATGCGAAAGAAAAGGCAAAGAACGGAAGCAGAGCTGGATGAACTCGAGATGCTGCGCAAGCGAAACGAGTATCTCGAGGCGGAGAATGCACTGCTAAAAAAAGTGAAAGCCTTAGTCGAAGAAAGAGAAGCCCGACTTCGCGAGATTGGGCGGAAGCCATCCAAGGACTAAGGCCAGAACACCGTCTTGACCTCTTGTTAGAGATCAAGGGGATGGCCAGATCCACCTTTTATTACAACCATAAGCCAAAGCGTGATAAATGGGCCGTTGAGCGACAGCGCATAGCTGAGCTATATCATCTTAACAGAGGGCGTTACGGCTATCGTCGTCTTACCCTGGCCATGCGTAACGAAGGATATCTCATCAACGGAAAGACCGTCCGCCGATTGATGGCGGAGGCGGGATTGAGGTGCGAGGTCAGGATGAAGAAGTACAAGTCATATAAGGGGGAGGTGGGAAAGATTGCACCGAACCTCTTGGAACGGGACTTCAAGGCCACGCAGCCTCATAGGAAGATGGTGACCGACGTGACAGAGTTCCACCTGTTCGGGATAAAGATATACCTGTCTCCCGTTCTGGATCTGTATAACAGCGAACTGATCTCCTATACAATCTATAGGCACCCCGTCCTGGATATGGTGAAAGACATGATAGCCGGTATGGTCGCGGTCATTGGAAGCCAGACTAATGCAATCCTTCATTCTGACCAAGGATGGCAGTATCAGCACAAAGATTATCAGAAGTTGCTGAAAGACAATAATATAATACAAAGCATGTCCAGGAAAGGGAACTGCCTGGACAACGCCGTGATAGAAAACTTCTTTGGCCTTTTGAAATCAGAATTGTTATATTTGCAGAAGTTCGACTCTGTCGAGCACTTCTTGATAGAACTTGATGAATATCTGCGTTACTACAACGAGGATCGAATCAAGAAAAAGTTGAATGGAATGAGTCCGGTGCAATACCGGATCTATAACTATAAATCTTATTGTTAAATCCGTCCAACAAAAGGGGCGCACTTCAAACCCCCGACCCGTAGAGGTTTCCCGCCTTTTCCTCTACGGGTGGCCCCCCACCAACCATCACCCGGTGCGGAAACGACCTCCAGCGCCCCAGGTACCCCTCCTGTCGGCCCCACCTGGTGCGCAACCGGCCTTCAGCGCCCCAGGTACCCATGCCAAGCCTGCCACCTGGGGCAAATAGGGTGGAATCCGCACCAGGTGGGCAGGGGACCTGAAGAATTTGCTGGAATTTTTGTAGATTTGCATTATGGCAGTAATCGGGATAATGGATTCAGGCGTAGGCGGCCTCTCGGTCTTCCGGGAGATCCGCAAACTCCTGCCGGATGAACACTATATCTATTATGCCGACAATGCCCACTGCCCCTATGGCGAAAAAACTCCCGAATACATCCGGGAGCGCCTCCATTCAATAACGGATTTCTTTATTTTAAGGGGCGCTGAGGCCGTTGTGCTGGCCTGCAATACCGCCACTGCCGCAGCCATAGAGGATCTCCGCAGCAGTTATGATATTCCTTTTGTGGGGATGGAACCTGCAGTGAAGCCGGCGGCGCTGGGCACAAAAACCGGCGTGATTGGCGTCCTGGCCACAGCAGGCACACTCAAGGGCAGTAAATATCTGAACACAAAAGGCCGCTTCGAGGACCATGTGAAGATAGTCGAAAGAGTTGGCAAGGGCTTCGTGGAGTTGGTAGAGGCGGGCAAACTGACTGGCCGTAAGGCGGAAAGCGTCGTGAAGGCAGCGCTGGAGCCACTCCTCGCGGAGGGGGCCGACCGCATCGTGCTTGGATGCACGCATTATCCCTTCTTGCTGGAAACCCTCCGGAAGGTGGCTGCGGAGCTCGGGCATG
>JAEEUZ010000032.1 GCA_016290725.1 Bacteroidales bacterium
CTTCAACGTGCTGCATCCCATGGGTTACGACGCCTTTGGGCTTCCCGCGGAGCAGTATGCGATCCAGACCGGTCAGCATCCGGAAAAGACCACCACGGACAACGTGGCCCGTTACCGCAGTCAGCTGGACAGGATAGGATTCTCATACGACTGGGACCGCGAGGTTCGCACCTGCGACCCTTCATATTACAAGTGGACCCAGTGGGCCTTCCTGAAGATGTTCGGCTGCTGGTACGACAATGCCGCTCAGAAGGCCCGTCCCATCGAGGAACTTGAGGCTGCTTTTGCGGAAGGTGGCTCCGCTGCCGTGGATGCCGCTTGCGGCGAGGTGAAGCCGTTCACCGCCTCTGAGTGGAAGGCATTCGGGGCTAAGGAAAAGGCCGATGTTCTCATGCAGTACCGCATTGCGTATCAGGGAGAAAGCACCGTTAACTGGTGCCCAGCCCTTGGAACCGTGCTTGCCAATGACGAGGTGAAGGACGGCTATTCGGAGCGCGGCGGATTCCCCGTTTTCCAGAAGAAGATGACCCAGTGGCAGCTGCGCGTGAGCGCCTATGCGGCACGTCTTCTGGAGGGTCTGGACCGCATCGACTGGACAGATTCCCTCAAGGAGATGCAGCGCAACTGGATCGGCCGTAGCGAAGGTGCGGAGATGGTGTTCAAGGTAAAGTGCGACGGCGCTTCCTACGACATGACCATCTTCACCACCAGGGCCGATACCGTTTTTGGAGTTACCTTCATGGTGCTGGCTCCGGAGAGCGAGTGGGTGGCTAAGCTCACATCGGCCTCGCAGAAAGCCGAGGTCGAGGCGTATCTGGAGCAGGTTCTCAAGAAGAACGAGCGTGAAAGGATGGCCGCCAAGGCCGTTACAGGCGTATTTTCCGGCTCTTATGCCGTGAATCCGCTCACCGGGGAAGAAGTCCCCGTGTGGATATCGGAATACGTGCTGGCAGGCTACGGCACCGGCGCCATCATGGCGGTTCCCGCGCACGACAGCCGAGACTATGCCTTCGCCCGCAAGTTCAATCTTCCCATCATCCCCCTGATCGAAGGGGCCGATGTTTCCGAGGAGAGCTTCGACGCCAAGGAAGGCATCATGATGAATTCAGGCTTCCTGAACGGACTCAGCGTGAAGGAGGCTATTCCCGCCGCCATCGACTATGTGGAGTCCCACGGCATCGGCCACAGGAAGATCAATTATCGTATCCGCGATGCCATTTTCTCCCGTCAGCGCTACTGGGGCGAGCCTTTCCCCATCTGCTATAAGGATGGTATTGCCACTCCGCTGCCCATGGAGGCTCTGCCGTTGACTCTGCCGGAAATCGACCAGTACAAGCCCACCGAGGACGGCCAGCCGCCGCTCGCCCGCGCTAAGGACTGGACATACGAGGGTTATCCCCTGGAGGTTTCCACAATGCCGGGATTCGCAGGCTCCAGCGCATATTATCTGCGCTATATGGACCCTCACAACGACGAGGCGCTTGTGAGCAAAGAGGCCGATGAGTACTGGAGGAATGTGGACCTTTACATTGGCGGAACGGAGCATGCAACCGGCCACCTTATCTACAGCCGATTCTGGAACAAGTTCCTCTATGACCTTGGCTATGTGGTGGAGGACGAGCCTTTCCGCAAGCTCATCAACCAGGGAATGATCCAGGGCAGGTCCAACTTCGTATACATGATTCCCGGCACGAACAAGTTCGTATCGGCAGGTCTTCGTGACCAGTACGAGACGATTCCCGTGCACGTGGACGTTAATATCGTGTACAACGACAGGCTGGATATCGAGGCGTTCCGCGCATGGAGGCCCGATTATAAGGATGCCGAATTCGTTCTGGAAGACGGCGAGTATGTATGTGGTTGGGCGGTTGAGAAGATGTCCAAGAGCATGTACAACGTTGTGAATCCGGACCAGATTTGCGACACTTACGGTGCGGATACCCTGCGCCTGTACGAGATGTTCCTTGGCCCGCTGGAGCAGGCGAAGCCTTGGGATACCAAGGGTATCGACGGGGTGAACCGCTTCCTGAAGAAGTTCTGGAGGCTGTTCTGGGACCGCGAGAAGTGGCTGGTCAGTGACGAAGAGCCCACGCGCTCGGAGCTCAAGGCGCTGCATAAACTCATCGGCAAGGAGCAGGAAGATATCGAGACATTCTCCTATAATACTACCATATCGGCCTTCATGATCGCCCTCGGAGAGCTTCAGGGCTGCTCCAAGCGCGCGATTCTGGAGCCTCTGGTGATTCTGCTGAGTCCGTTCGCTCCGCATATCGCGGAGGAACTGTGGCACCAGCTGGGTCACGAGGATTCGGTGGTTTATGCTTCTTACCCGGAGTATGTGGAGGAATATACTGCCGATGACAGCGTGAAGTATCCGGTGTCGTTCAACGGCAAAACGCGTTTCATCGTGGATGTGCCTGCGTCGTACAGCCCTGCCGAAGTGGAGGCTTCCGTTTTGGCGAATGAGCTCACTGCAAAGTATGTGGAGGGTATGCAGGTTGCCAAGGTGATTGTGGTTCCCGGAAGGATAGTCAATGTGGTTTTGAAGAAATAAAGTATGCCTCTTACAAAACAAAGTGTATTACAGACATCGAAGGAGTGGCTTCTTGTCACCCTTGGCATCCTGATCTATGTTACCGGATGGTCGCTCTTCCTCATGCCGAACAACCTCATCGGCGGGGGAGTCTCCGGTATCAGTTCCATGATCCAGTATGCCACCAAGGGCGTAATCCAGATGGGTTACAGCTACTTTGTGCTCAATGCGATACTGGTTATCGCCGCCATCGTGATTATCGGCATGGGTTTCGGCGCCAAGACGATATACGCTATCATCCTGGCTTCGGTGGCCTTGAGGATCATCCCTGGGCTCATTCCCGATTCGATAATCAATACTCTGGCCCTGCAGAACGGTAAGCTCATGTCCACCCTCATGGGCGGAATCATGGCGGGAATCGGCATCGGCATGAGCATCTCCAATGGCGGGTCAACCGGCGGAACGGATATCATCGCGCTGATTTACACCCGCTACCGCAACGTGTCGCCGGGAAAAGTGATTTTGTATCTGGACTTCGTTATTATCCTGTCGTCGCTGGTCGTGCCTTCGTTCGTCACGGAAACGGATCCTCTTACCGGCGCGGCGCTTATCGGGGCCGATGGAGAGCCGGTGCGGCATCTCATGCCGTTTGCGGAGAAGGTTACCACGGTGGTGTATGGTCTTATTCTGGTTACGGTGAACAGCTATGTGCTGGACATGTACATTTCCGGCTCCAAGCAGAGCGTGCAGCTGTTCATTCTTTCGCAGAAGCACAGCGATGAAATTGCGGAAGCGATTACTCATAATCTGCACCGCGGAGTCACTGTCCTTAACGGTCGCGGCTGGTATTCCAAGAAGGAAACGCAGGTGCTGATGGTGATTACCCGCAAGACGGATCTGAACCTCCTTCTGCGTTACATCAAGCAGATCGATTCCCACGCATTTTTGTCTGTTTCTTCGGTTAACGGAGTGTACGGAAAGGGCTTTGACGCCATAAAAGGCGGGAGCAAGAGTTAATTTTTTTTAATTTTATTAAGAAAAATCATTAAAAAACAGAAAAAGACATAAAAAACATAAATTTCTGCATGTGGCCCGGATTGGAACGAAAGTCTTATCCGGGCTTTTTTATACTTTTATGCCGTAATAAACATTTAAAACCATGACTGTCATAATCATAATCCTCGCAATCAGCGTTGTTTTGCTGGCCATAGGACTTTTGTTCAGTATCATCCGGAGGGGTATCACCCCCAAGGTGGCCGAGGCGCCTCCGCCCATAACCACTATTGAAGAACCGGCAGGGCAGCAGATGATTAAAGCCCTTTCCCGGGAGAATGACAAGGGTGTAGACCGGGAACTGTTTGTCAGGTGCTGCCGTTACATGGAACTGCGGAAACCCTTTCTGGTGGAGTCCTTCTCCCTGGATGACCTTGCCCTGGCCATGTTCACAAATAAACTCTATCTTTCCCAAACCATCAACGCCTGTACGGGGCGCAACTTCAGAAACTTCGTGAACAACTACCGCGTCCTGTATGCCATGGAACTGTTCAAGAAGAACAATCGCCTGAGAGTGAGTGACTTGTCGAATCTCTCCGGCTTCCACTCACCCGTAACGTTCAATATGGCTTTCAAACTCATGATGGACGAGGCCCCCGGCGCCTGGTGCATCCGTGTACGCCTGCAGAACCAGCGGAAATCCGACCCAGCAGCAAAGTAAGTTTAACCTCCCGGCATAAAAGTATAAAGCATGCGGATTTTTATGTACGGGTTGGAATAAAACTATTATTCAGAAGCAAGAGGTTGGCCGGATAAAATGACGCTGGAGATGAAGGGGGTTTGGTAGGTGTAGCAGAGTTTGGTGAGGTCCCAGCCGGGGCGGGTGAGGATGAGGTCGGCACGCTTTCCGGGGGTGATGGAGCCGGTTTCGCGGCTTGAGCCCATGGCGTAGGCGCCGTTGAGGGTGACGGCGTTGAAGGCCTGGGTGGGGGTGAGGCGCATCTTGATGCAGCCCATGGCCATTACGAAGCGCATGTCGCCGCTGGGGGAGGAGCCGGGGTTATAGTCCGATGCCAGCGCGATGCCCAGCCCTGCATTGATGAAATCCTTGGCGCGGCCATAGGGGAGGCCGAGGAAAAAAGAGGAGCCGGGAAGCATCGTGGGCATAGTCGCTGAACCCTTGAGGGCTTCGATTTCGGCATCGGTTGTCTGCTCCAGATGGTCCACGGACAGGGCGCCGTGCTGAACGCCAACCTGTACACCGCCGCTCACTGCGAGCTCGTTTGCGTGAATCTTGGGAGTAAGGCCGAACTCCTTGCCGGCTTCAAGTATGCGGGCGGTGTCATCGACAGTGAAAAAGCCCTTGTCGCAGAATACATCCACGAAATCGGCCATTTCCGCGGCCCCGGGCATCATGTCGATAACCTCTTGAACATACCCTTCGTGTGTATATCCACGGCCGATGGCGTGCGCCCCAAGGAACGTAATCTTGATTTGTGCCGGCACGGATTCCCTGATGTGCTTTATGACCCGCAGCATCTTGAGCTCGTCTTCCGGGTTGAGCCCGTAGCCGCTCTTGATCTCCATAGTGCCCGTACCTTTTGCAAGCACTTCGTTCACCCTTACCATCGACTGCCTGTATAGCTCGTCTTCCGAGGTGCTATGCAACAGGTCTGCAGAATTCAGAATTCCACCGCCCCGCTTTGCAATCTCTTCATAGCTCAGCCCTGCGAGTTTGTCCAAAAACTCCCCGTCGCGGCTCCCTGCGTACACCAGGTGCGTATGACTGTCGCAAAATGCCGGCATCACCATCCCTCCCTTCGCATCGATTATTTCGTCGATTTCAAGGGTCTGGAGGGTGGTGTCCTCCGGGGGCGTGTCCACCCCCGGACACGGGCAGGGGGAGGGGCCCGCAAGATACAAGTTCTCGCCTTGCGAGGACGCAGTAGATTGTGGGAGGGGCCGGAGTGGAGCGAAGCGGAACGGAGTCCCCCGGAGGACACCACCCTCCATTGACCCGAAATCGACAATCCTGTCGTTTTCTATGGCGAGCCAGGCGTTGGGGAGGGTGCCGGTGCGGGACATTTCGGGGCCCTGGAGGCGAAGGACGCCTTCAGGCTGGATGCCCACCAGAAGACCTATGTTTTTGATGAGGATCATAGGTATTTTTCGCTGCGGATGAAGGCGATGGACTTCTCGATGAGAGGATGCATATAGGTGTCTGTGTCGATGAAGGGCACTTCTTTACGGAAGTCTTCGAAGATGCGCTCCAGACGGGGAGAGCTCTTTGCCGGACGGCGGAATTCGAGCGCCTGGGCTGCGTTGAAGAGCTCTATTGCGAGCACCGTTTCCACGTTGTTCACTACGCGGACGAGTTTGGTGGCCGAGTTGGAGCCCATGCTCACATGGTCTTCCTGGCCCTGCGAAGACGGGATGGAATCGCAAGATGCGGGCCAGCAGAGCCCCTTGTTCTGGGACACGATGGAGGCTGCGGTGTACTGCGGAATCATGAAGCCGCTGTTGAGGCCGGGTTTCGCAACCAGATACTTGGGCAGGCCGCGTAGGCCGTGGATGAGCTGGTAGGTGCGGCGCTCGGAGATGCTGGCAAGTTCGCTCATGGCGATTGCCAGGGAGTCCATGGGGATGGCGATGGGTTCGCCGTGGAAATTTCCTGCCGATATCACCATATCCTCGTCCGGGAAGATGTTGGGATTGTCGGTGGCCGAGTTTATCTCGTTCTCTATCACGGACTTAACGTAAAGGATATTGTCTTTTACGGCTCCGTGAACCTGCGGGATGCAGCGGAAGCTGTAAGGATCCTGAACGTGCTCCTTGGGCCGATTGATGAGTTCGCTGCCATCAAGAATCTTCATGAAGGCTTCGCCGGTGAGAATTTGGCCGGTATGGGGCCTCAGCAGATGCGTAAGAGGCAGGAAGGGCTCTATGCGGCCGTCGTATGCGTCAAGCGACATGGCGCCGATAATATCGGCCCAACGGGACAGACGGATACTCTTGAGTATGCTCCAGATGGCGTGCGCGCTCATGAACTGAGTGCCGTTCAGAAGCGCCAGGCCTTCCTTGGACTGCAGTGTGATGGGATCCCATCCAAGTTCTTTCCAAACGTCGGCCGAAGAACGCACCTCTCCCTTGAACTGAACCTCTCCCATGCCGATGAGAGGCAGGCACAGGTGGGCCAGTGGAGCAAGGTCCCCTGATGCACCCAGAGAACCCTGCTGGTACACGATGGGCAGAACATCCGCATTGAACATGTCCACAAGCCGCTGGACAGTGGCCAACTGGGCGCCGGAATGGCCGTAGGACAGGTTCTGGACTTTAAGCAGAAGCATCAGCTTCACAATCTGCGGGTTCACCCTTTCGCCGGCTCCGCAGGCGTGGGACATCACCAGATTGTGCTGAAGCCTGCTAAGGTCTTCTTTGGGAATGGTTACGTTATAAAGGGAACCGAAGCCCGTGGTGACTCCGTAGATGGGTTTATCCAGGTCTTCCATCTTACGGTCCAGGTATTCGCGGCATTTGACGATGGCGTCTACGGCTTCCTGTGATAGGACCAGTTTCTCGTGATTGTCGATGATTTCTTTTACTCTCTCCAGGGAGAGATGGGCATGGGATATTAAATGTGTCATATTTATACAGATTTCTCGACTACGCTCGAAATGACAGAGGCGATAAGATTATCATCGGCCTCGTTGGGGAGGGTGACGCGGAGGCCTGGGGTGCGGGCCATTTCGCGTTCGATGGCGAAGCGGGCGGGGGCGTTTCGGGCCCAGCTGCGGCGGGCGATGCCGTTGTTTACGTCCCAGAAAAGCATTTCGCGGATGTGGCGGTCGCTGTCGGCGCTGCCGTCGATTACCATGCCGAAACCGCCGTTAATCACTTCGCCCCAGCCAACGCCGCCGCCGTTGTGGATGCTCACCCAGGTGGCGCCGCGGAAGCCGTCGCCGATGACGTTCTGCACGGCCATATCGGCAGTGAACTGCGAACCGTCATAGATGTTGGAGGTTTCGCGGAAGGGGGAGTCTGTGCCGGAGACGTCGTGATGGTCGCGGCCAAGGACGATGGGGGCGGTGATTTCGCCCTTGCGGATTGCTTCGTTGAAGGCGAGGGCGATCTTGGTGCGGCCCTCGCAATCGGCATATAGGATTCTGGCCTGGGAGCCCACTACAAGGTGGTTGCGGCCGGCTTCCTGGATCCAGTGGATATTGTCGCGCATCTGGCCGGCAATCTCCTCGGGGGAGTTCGCGGCTATTTCGGAGAGCACTTTTACGGCGAGGGCGTCAGATTTCGCGAGGTCTTCCGGTTTTTCGCTCATGCAAACCCAGCGGAAGGGACCGAAGCCGTAGTCGAAGTACATGGGGCCCATGATGTCCTGCACGTAGGAGGGGTAGCGGAAGGAGCCATCCGCCTTGAGCACATCTGCCCCCGCGCGGGAACTTTCCAGGAGGAAGGCGTTTCCGTAGTCGAAGAAGTACATTCCTTTTGCGGCGAGGCGGTTGATGGCCGCGACCTGGCGGCGGAGTGAGGCCTGGACGGCTTCCTTAAAGCGTTCGGGCTCATCGGCCATCATCTTCTTGGACTGCTCCAGGCTGTAGCCAACCGGGTAATAACCGCCGGCCCAGGGGTTGTGGAGGGAGGTTTGGTCGGAGCCAAGGTCTACATGGATGTCTTCATCGGCAAGGCGCTCCCAGAGGTCTACGATATTGCCCACATAGGCCAGCGAGACGGGCTTTTTGGCGGCCACAGCTTCACGGATCCTGGGGATGAGCTCGTCCAGGCTGCTGTGGAGTTCGTCCACCCAGCCCTGCTCGAAGCGTTTGTTGGCTGCCTTGGGGTTGATTTCCGCGGTTACGCTCACTACACCGGCGATGTTTCCCGCCTTGGGCTGGGCGCCGGACATGCCGCCGAGGCCCGCCGTAACGAAGAGGATGCCGCCGCGGTCGTCGCCGTTAAGGCCTTTTGCCTTGAGCTGCTTGCGCGCGGCGTTCATCACCGTGATGGTGGTGCCGTGGACGATGCCCTGTGGGCCGATGTACATATATGAGCCCGCAGTCATCTGGCCGTACTGGCTTACGCCCAGGGCGTTGAATTTCTCCCAATGGTCCGGCTTGGAGTAGTTGGGGATTACCATTCCGTTGGTCACGATTACGCGCGGGGCGTCCTTATGGCTGGGGAAGAGGCCAAGCGGGTGACCAGAGTACATAACCAGTGTTTGCTCGTCCGTCATCGTGGCGAGGTACTGCATCACAAGGCGGTACTGGGCCCAGTTCTGGAAGATGGCGCCGTTGCCGCCGTAGATTATGAGCTCGTGCGGATGCTGGGCTACGCGCGGGTCCAGATTGTTCTGTATCATTGCCATGATGGCGGCCGCCTGATGGGATTTGGCGGGGTATTCGTCGATGGGGCGGGCGTACATATCGTACGAAGGCCTGAAACGATACATGTAAATGCGGCCGTAGTCGTGCAGTTCCTTCGCGAATTCCTTTGCAAGAATTGCGTGATGCCGCTCGGGGAAGTATCTGAGGGCGTTCTTTATGGCGAGAACCTTCTCTTTGTCGCTTAGGATGTCCTTACGCTTAGGGGCGTGATTAATTGAAGGGTCGTAGGGCTTCGGCTCCGGCAGCTCTACTGGAATTCCCTGCAATATTTCTTCTTTAAATTTAATGTCTCTTGTCATTTCAATCAACATCTTATTGTCATTTCAAGCAACACCTTATTGTCATTTCGAGCGTAGTCGAGAAATCTGTAATACTACCATTCCGTCTAGTCGTCGGGAATAAAACTTTTTCTACCCCGCAAGGGGGAGCGAAAAAGTTTTTTCCCTCCTCTTGAACTACATTGTAATATGCGTTTCCACCGCTGTGAGTATTTCGGTTTGCAGCTGCTCGGCGGCGGAGACAATCTCGTCGGCGCGTTTCAGAAGGGGCTTTGCGGGGGTTTTGTCGGTGAGGCCGGCGCAGTTGATGCGGACGTTCAGGCGGGCGCCTTTGACGGCTGCCACTGCGGCGAGGGCGGCAACGCCGGCGTCGGATGCGCTGGCGGGATTGCCCTTCTGCGCCATCTCAAGTGCCAGCGGCAGGGCTTTCAGCGAGGCTTCCATCGTGCGGAGGGGGACTTCCGCGGCGTACAGTGTGGCCTCTTCGAGGGCTTTGGCGCGGGCGGCTTTCTCCTCTTCGGTGCCCTTGGGCATGGAGAAGCAGTCCATGATGCGGTTGAAGGCGGCGGTGTCTTCGTCGATCAGGAGAAGGAGTTCGTCCAGGAGCGCCTGGCCTTTTTCGGCAACGTCAGAGAACTCTTTCCAGCGGTCGTCCCAGCCGCGTTTGTGGGCGCTCAGGTTCGCCACCATGGTGGCCAGAGCTGCGCCGAATGCGCCCATGCAGGCCGATATCGACCCGCCTCCCGGGGCCGGAGACTCCGATGCGGTTTCCCGCACGAAGCCTTCCACAGTCATCTGGGCGAGGCCCTTTTTGTCATCGGCCATGAGGTATTCGATAACCTTTTCCTTGGGGTTGAAGGGTTTGAGGTCGTCCAAAGACATGGATTTGACGGCGATTTTCACTATTTCCTGCTCGCTGATGCCAAGGGAGCGCTGCTGTTTTTCCAGGTAGAAGCGGCCGGCGTCGATGAGAACCTTTTTGGGAACAAGGCCGACGATTTCAGTGCCGGTGACCTTGAGGCCGCGGGCCGATGCCGCCCTGCACACCTCCTCGTAGGCAATGTGAAGGGGAGTGGCATTGATGTCGGTTATGTTCATGGACACCTGGGCGATGCCGTATTCGTCTATGTACCAGCCTATTGCCTTGCAGCCTTTGAGCGTCCCGGGAATCCAGATCTGCTCGCCGTGCTCGTCCTTGAGGAGTTTGCCGGTGAGGGAACCGCCCTCGCGGGCCTTGCGGCCCTTTTCGCGCACGTCGAAAGCCACAGCCATGGCGCGGCGTGTGGAGGTGGTGTTGAGGTTGAAGTTCACCGCCACAAGGAAGTCTCTGGCGCCCACGTTTGATGCACCGGCTTTGGCTACGGTTTCGGTGTACTGGTCGTTTCCGAAGTCCGGTTTGCGTGCAGGGTCCGACAGCTTTTCAGGGAGGGCTTCGTATTCGCCCGCCCGGCAAACGGCGAGGTTCTTTCTTTCCGGGGTGAATGCCGCAGCCTCATAGCAGTAGCAGGGGATGCCAAGTTCTTCCCACATTCTCTTTGCAAGGCTGCGTGCAAGATGCGCGCATTCCTGAAGCGTGATTCCGGCAACGGGAATGAGTGGCAAAACGTCTGTTGCACCGCTGCGGGGATGGGCGCCGTGATGCTTTCGCATGTCGATAAGTTCCTGCGCCTTGCGGGCCCCGCGGAACGCGGCCTCGCACACGGGCTCCGGCTCTCCCACGAAAGTTACCACGGTGCGGTTGGTGGCCTCGCCCGGATCCACGTCCAGCACGGTTACGCCTTCCACTTCTTTTATTGCCTCCACAATGCGGTCTATCACCGCTTTGTCTCGCCCCTCACTGTAATTCGGAACACATTCGATGATTTGTTTCATTGGCGTTAGTTTTAGTTCCCAAAGATAGCGAATATTTCGTATATTTGCGCATACAAACTATAATATCACATGCGCACACTTTTCAAAGTTCTGGCTTTTGGCTGCATTGCCGCCACACTGTTCACCGCTTGCAAGAAGCAAGAAGATCCCGTGGTAAGCCGCAAGGTTATTCTGCAGAAATATATAGTTGGCAATACGCAGAATTTTTCCGCTCTCAACTACAAAATGGACTTTCTGTATAACTATCAGAACCGTCCGGCCCTGATTACCATCACCCCCGGGAGCGAAGATCCTTCATATTGCAAAATTGATTATTCTTCCGGTAATTCCGACCGCATGGAAATCTCTCTCATGACGGATCCGGAAAAACCGTCCACAACCACTGTCGCTTATTATTTCAACCTTTTAAGCGGCAGGGCCATATCAGGCGGCTGCGACGACAGGGGCTCGCTGCTGAACTATACTTATTTATTTGAGTATGACTCAAAAGGTCACCTTTGCAAGTTCACGGAAAAAAGGGACGATTTTGAAGATACATACTATTTCAAATGGAAGAACGGCGAACTTGTAAAGGCCTATTCCGCGGATGAATCGGTTGTTTATGAGTACACTCCCGGGGATGTCGCCTATGCCGGCGTTTTGCCGGAATCGGCCTATCCATATTTCCTTCCTCAGCCTATGATGGCCTCATTCGGCTACTACGGAAAAGCGCCCAAACACATGCCCCGTAAACTCGTCTATACCGACAATAAGAACGCCTTCAAAGGGGTATGTGAATACAGTTATTCCACAAATGGAGGACTGCTGACAACGTATACCGAAAAACTGACCTCAAACGACAAGGAACAGACGACCTACGGCAAGATGGAGTGGCTCTGGGTTGAATAGGCCTAGGACTTCTTCTCGTATTCTTTCAGCAGCGCGACTGCCTGCGGGCAGAGGACCAGTAGGGCGAGGACGTTAACCCAGGCGGTGAGTCCTACGCCGATGTCGCCCAGCATCCACACCACGTTGGCTTCCTTGAGGGCTCCGAACACAACAAGCCCGAGAAGCGCGAATCGGTATACCCAGATACATACTTTTTCCGCGGTTTTATTATGGCGGGCCGATGACGAGAAAAGGTAGATGATGCTGGATTCCACGTAGAAATAGTACGCCATAACGGTGGTGAACACGAAGAACACAAGGGCGATTCCCACGAACACCCCGCCGAAGCCGCTCAGCACTGAATCCACCGCAGTTTGAGTATACGCCACGTAATTTCCTCCCAGTTCAGGGGCGCCGGCAACCAACACCTCTCCTGTCTTTGCATCCAGAATGTTATACGTTCCGGAGCAAAGAATCATAAGTGCCGTGGCCGTACACACGAACAGCGTATCCACATACACGGAGAAAGACTGCGCCAGCCCCTGCTTTGCCGGATGGGAAACTGCGGCCGATGCGCTCACGATAGCGCCGCTGCCCTGGCCTGCCTCGTTGGAGAAAATGCCCCTCTTCACGCCCATCATAATGGTGGAGCCAAGTATGCCGCCGGCAACCGGCCGGATGCCGAACGCACCCGTTACGATAGCCTTGAAAACCCCCGGAACCGCATCCAGGTGGCAGGCGATAACTATCAGGGAGATAATGATATAGCCAAGCGCCATGAAGGGCGTTACGATGGATGCCACGCGGGAAATGCTCTTGATTCCGCCGATTATCACCAGCCCAAGCACAAACGCCAGCGCCAGGCCCGACCACAGCGGATCCAGATCAAGCGAATTCGCCAGGGCCGATGACATCCCGTTGCTCTGCACCGTGGGAAGGAACAAGCCGTATCCAACGATGGCGAGAATGGAAAACAGCACTGCAAGCCACTTCATCTTGAGCCCTTTCTCGATATAGGAGGAAGGGCCGCCGCGATTGACACCGCCGTGATTGAACTTGTATTTCTGAGCAAGCGTGGATTCCACGAAAGCCGTGGATGCGCCGAAGAAAGCGATGAGCCACATCCAGAACACGGCGCCTGGGCCGCCCATGGCGATGGCCGTTGCAACGCCCACGATATTTCCCGTTCCCACACGGCCGCTAAGTGCTACACAGAACGCCTCGAAGGACGATATTCCCTTCTTCTTTCCGTCTTCCCCGGTTTCCGCAGGGGCAAAGAGAGAACGCACCATGAGGCCGATGCGCCTAACCTGAACAAAGCGCGTGCGGATGGAAAAGTATATGCCTGCGCCCACCAGGAGCACCACCAGTGCGGGACTCCAAATAATATCGTTGACGGCCGAGACTATCTTCTCAAACATAGGCTTCCACTCCTTTCCATGATGCGGGCACCGGCGCCAGCAAGGTAATTTCGGTCTTTTTCACCGGGTGAATGAATCGTATCTCGCGAGCGTGCAGGCAGATTCCGCCGTCCGGATTCGAGCGGGGCGCGCCGTACTTCAGGTCTCCCTTGATAATGCATCCCGCATGCGCGAGCTGGCAGCGAATCTGGTGATGCCTCCCGGTGAGCAGTTCAACTTCCACAAGGAAGTAGCGCTCCGTGGGGCCGAGGTATTTATAACGCAGCCGGGCCAGTTTCGCTCCGGGTTTATTTCCGGCCGATACGAACGACTTGTTCGACGCCTCGTTCCTCACCAGATAATCCTCCAGTTCTCCCTCCGCCGGTGAAGGCTTTCCGCAGCAAAGTGCCCAGTATGTTTTGTGCACGCCACCCTCGCGGAACATGGCGCTCAGGCGCTCAAGTGCCTTGGATGTTTTGGCAAAGAGTACCAGCCCGCTCACGGGGCGGTCCAGCCTGTGGGGAACGCCCATGAACACCTGGCCGGGTTTGCCGTCGCGCCGGGCGATGAAAGCCTTGAGCGTTTCCGGGAGGGGTTCGTCGCCTGTTTTATCACCCTGGACTATCTCCCCGGGGCGCTTGCAAAAGGCAAGGATATGATTGTCCTCGTATACTATACGGGACTCGATGTCATTGTATTCCTGCTCTGTAAGGGCCCTGTAGACCATAGTTCCGGACTTTCTCGCAAATTTACGAAAAAAATTAACTATCTTGCGCTGTAAATGGACCACATTATGAAAAAGACACTGCTTGCGGCAGGGCTTGCCGTGCTGATGATTCTTCCCGCGGGTGCGGCGATGCGCCGGAAACCCAAGGCTTTCACACATGAAACCGTAGAGGTGCCCGCGATTGAAGCGGAGATCATAGCCATATCGGCCGGAAATTCTTCCCTTATCCTTTTGGCCGATGAAGACCGCCTCCTCTACACCCTTCATTACGGAAGCAAAGTTGCGGATCCGCAGGAGTACAAAGGATACAGGACTGCGCGTTTCACCGAAAACGGCAACCTCAACTATACCTATCCTTCCACCGGAGGAGAGTTTGTTGGCGTGCCGGCCCTTCATGTGAGATATGCCGATGGCAACCATAACACAGACCTCCGCTACCAGAGCCATAAAACAACCCGCTCCGGCAACGTGGAAACCACTGAAATCTTCCTTAAGGACTACGTGACGCTACTGGAAGTGAAACTCATTTACGAAGCATACCAGAAGGAAAACGTCCTGATAGAGCACAGCGTAATCACAAATCCCGGCAAGGAACCTGTGGAACTGCTGGATTATGCCTCCGGGTCGATGTATATAGAGGCCGATAACTACCTCCTCACCCATTTCCACGGCGCCTGGGCGCACGAAATGCAGGTGGAGCGCGAAATGCTTGGCTACGACACGAAGGTAATAGAATCGCTCCGCGGCGTGCAGGCCACCCAGAGCCAGAACCCCTCGTTCATGCTGAGCCTGAATACCCGCGAGTTCAGCGAGACCGGCGGGGAAGTGGTTGCCGGAGCGCTTCAGTGGAGCGGCAACTTCCGCCTCAGTTTCACCCGTAACGAGAGTGGCAGGGTGAACGTTCTGGGCGGAATAAGCCCGTTCGCATCGGCCTATCCGCTTAAAAAAGGCGAAAGCTTCGAGACTCCGGGAATGATATGGACATGGTCGGCCGATGGCGCGGGCGGAGCCTCCCGCAACCTGCACCGCTGGGCAAGGAATTATGGCATCTACAACGGTGGAAGCGTGAATCCCACCCTCCTGAACAGTTGGGAAGGCGCGTATTTCAGCTTCACCACGAAAACTCTCACCGACATGATTGACGATGCCGCCTCCATGGGCCTTGAAATGTTCGTGCTGGACGATGGCTGGTTCGGGAACGCATATCCGCGAAACGGGGATGCCGCCGGGCTTGGCGACTGGCAGCTGAACACTTCCAAGATTCCGGAAGGCATAGATTACGTGGCGTCTTATGCACATGATAAAGGCTTGAAGTTCGGTATCTGGATAGAGCCGGAGATGGTTAATCCCGCGTCTGAACTGGCGCTGGCGCACCCGGAGTGGATAGTGCAGAGCCCCGGGCGTGAGAACTATCAGATCCGCAACCAGTGGGTGCTGGACCTTGCGAATCCCGCAGTGCAGGACTTTATTTACGGCGTCTTCGACTCGGTTATGCAGATGTCTCCCAGCATTGACTATGTTAAATGGGACTGCAACCGCATTATAGAGTCCTTCTACAGCAACTATCTTAGCAAGGAACAGGACCGTTTCTATGTGGATTACGTGCAGGGATTCTACAGCGTGATGAGAAGAATCCGTGAGAAGTATCCTTCGGTTATCGTGCAGTGCTGTTCCTCCGGCGGCGGCAGGGTGGACTATGGAGCTCTCCGCTACTTTAACGAAGTGTGGACCAGCGACGATACGGATGCGGAAATCCGCGTGCATGTGCAGTATGCGACGAGCCTCATTTATCCGGCGTGTATCATGGGCTGCCATGTGTCGGATGTCCCGAATCATCAGACACGCAACGTTACGCCCCTGAAATTCCGTTTCGACGTTGCCTGCGCAGGGCGCCTGGGCATGGAACTTCAGCCAAAGAATCTGAATGAGGCGGAGCGTGCCCTTGCCGACAGGTGCATCACTTCATACAAACAGTACCGAGACCTTGTCTTCGCCGGCGACCTGTACCGTCTAGCCTCTCCGGAAGATGGTCCCTGGTATGCTCTGATGTATGTTTCCCAAGGGAAAGACCGCGCCGTGGTGTTCACTTACAGCACCGCCTTCCAGGTGCGCGACACCGGTGGCCAGCCATTCCGCCTGCAGGGCCTGGATCCCGCGCGCAAGTACAAGGTAACCGAACTTAACGTAGACTCCTCCTGCTGGTGGGGCAGCGGCCGCTCCTTCAGCGGCTCCTTCCTCGCGGGCGGCGGCTTCAATCCGGTTATCCGCCATAAATACGACTCCGCCATCTTCCTTCTGGAAGCGGAGTAATCGAGGATACGAAAAAAGGCAACCTGTTGGAGGGTTGCCTTTAAACTTTCTGTGAGGGAGAAGACTACCAGCGGTCTTCGTCGGAGACGCTGAGCTTCTTGCGGGCGTGGCGACGGCGGGCGTTGAGGACGCGGCGGCCGTTGGCGCTGGCCATGCGGGCGCGGAATCCGTGCTTGTTCACGCGCTTGCGCTGGGAAGGTTGAAATGTTCTTTTCATGATATCACGTTTTTATTATTTCGCTTATAAGGGGTTGCAAAGGTAGTAATTTCCAGCCAAACCGCCAAATTTATTTTTCAATATGTATCACAAGTTTTCCCTCGTAGTAGGAATCGCGGAGCCATGAGTCCACATGCCATGTGTGAATGCTGCCCCTTGCAAGCCTGTAGCGCGCCATGATGGCCGATATCTCCGCATTAACCTCTCCGCCTTTCAGGTAGAGTATTCCTTTGCGGAACTTGCCGTTAACCCAGGGATAAAAGTCCGGCAGGGAGGCAACTGCGCGGGAAACCACATAGTCGAACTGCTGCGGCAGGCCCTCTGCGCGTGCATGTACCACCGAAACGTTCTCCAACCCCAGCGCCCTTGATACGGCATCGGCCACTATCGTCTTTTTCCCCACCGAATCGCAGAGAACGAATTGGGCCGATGGATACAGTATCGCCAGCGGGATCCCGGGGAACCCGCCGCCGGTGCCGAGGTCCAGCACGGATGAGGCGGAGAAATCATCGGCCAAACCCTCAAGTTGGAGATATTTCGCTATTGCAAGCGAATGCAGCACGTGGTGCTCGTACACGTTGTCGATATCCTTGCGGGAAATAACGTTGATCTGGGCGTTCCAGTCCCGGTACAGACTGTCCAGCGCAGCAAAGCGGCGCTCCTGCTGGGGAGACAAATCGAAATTCTCCCGTATGAACTCCAGCGCGGCGCTCATTGGATTTCCCCCCTTAACATCATTTCAGAGAGCTGCTGCTTTCCGCGACGTATGCGCGTGCGTACGGTATTCAGAGGAAGGTTCAGCTCCTTCGCAATCTCTTCGTACTCCAGCTCCTCGATCATATATTTAATCATAACCTCCTTATACAGAGGCGACAGCTCCTCCATGAAACCCATAAGGCGCTCGTGGTTCTCGTCGCTGATAATCTCCTCTTCAGGGGTCTTGTCGGTGAGAGGGTCGCTGGCTTCGTCGCCTGCCGAACTGCCGCCAAGGATGAAACCCTCCTTCTTGCGGTCTTCACGCTTGATGCTGTCCAGATGGTCCAGCGCGGTGCGGGTGGCGATGGTGAAAAGCCAGGGGCGGAGCTCACGGCTCAAATCGAATCCCGAGAGGTTCATAAAAGCCTTCTGGAAGGTTTCACTCACCACGTCGTCCACATCGGCCTTCCACTGGAAATACGCGCTCACGCGGCTTCGGACCGCTTTTTCGTGAATCTGGTAGATTTGCCGATAAGCGATCTGGTCTCCGGCGAGGGCCAGGCGGACAAGGTCTTTTTCGTTGTATTCCATAGTCTAATGGGCTTCCAGCCAGTTTTTGCCTGAGCTGCATTCCACGGTGAGAGGTACGCTCAGGGTACATACGTTTTCCATTGCATCGACAACCAGACTACGAAGCTGCTCCAGTTCTTCCGGGTATGCGTCGAAGAGTAGTTCGTCGTGGATTTGCAGAACCATGCGGCTGCGGAGCCCGGCATCTGCAAGCCTCTTGTCCACCTCTATCATGGCCAGTTTGATGATATCGGCAGCGGTGCCCTGGATAGGGGCGTTCACGGCGTTGCGCTCTGCCAGGGCGCGGATCGTGGCGTTGGAGGCATTGATGTCCGGCAGGTAGCGGCGGCGTCCGAAGAGCGTTTCCACGTAGCCGTTCTCCCGCGCGAATTCCATCGAGGTCTGGATATAGGATTCGATGGCGGGGAAGGAGCGGAAGTAATCATCGATGAGGGCTTTGGCCTCCTTGCGTCCCATGCCCAGACGCTGTGCCAGGCCGAAGGAAGAGATGCCGTACATTATGCCGAAGTTCGCCGTCTTGGCCCTGCCCCTTTGCTCGCGGGTGACTTCCTCCACGGGTACGCCGAAAATCTTGGCGGCCGTGGCTGCGTGAACGTCGCGCCCTTCGCGGAATGCCTGCACAAGATGCTCGTCGCAGCTTAGGTGGGCCATGATGCGGAGTTCGATTTGGGAATAGTCGGCCGATACGATTATGCCTTCGGGAGTACCGGGAATGAAGGCCTTGCGGATCTCCTTGCCGCGCTCCGTGCGAACCGGGATGTTCTGGAGGTTGGGGTTGGACGATGATAGCCTTCCGGTAGCCGTGAGCGCCTGATTGAAAGTGGTGTGAACGCGTCCGTCAACAGGGGAGATGTAGGTGGGGAAGGGTTCTATGTATGTCCCCAGGAGCTTTTTCGCGGCCCTCCATTCCAGGATTTCGCCAACCACCGGATGCTTGTCTGCAATGCCCTGCAGCGTTGCTTCGTCGGTGGAGTACTGGCCCTTGGCGCTGGGTTTTGCCTTCGGGTCCAGTTTCATCTTGCCGAAGAGAACGTCGCCGATCTGTTTGGGGGAGCCGATGTTCAGGGAGGGTTCGCCGGTTAGCTCGCGGATGATGGATTCGCGCCCCGAGAGCTCGTCGCGGAGGTCATCGGCAAAGTTGCGAAGGGACTCCAGGTCCACTTTCACGCCTGCGCGCTCCATCTTTGCGAGCACTTTGGAGAGGGGCTCCTCCATTGAGAGGTAAAGGTGAGATTTCTCCGCTTCGCGTTGCTCCGGTCGAAATGACAGAATTGCATCGCCAAGGGCGGGGAGGATGGCGGTCTCTTTCAGACGTGCCGATGGAGCCTCGTCGGGGGAGGGAGCGTCGAAAAGGGAGCCTTCTTCGGGGGAGGGCGCATCGGCAGTGAGGTCC
>JAEEUZ010000033.1 GCA_016290725.1 Bacteroidales bacterium
GCTCGTTGTTCAACAGTCATATTTGCGAGTTCCGCGGCTTTGGCAAGTTTCTCCAGAAGGGGATCCTCCTCAAAGGACGCCGGATACTCTTCAAATGTGTGCATGTACTTGAACGTGAAGATGAATCGTTCCAGGCGGGTCTTGCATTTATCGGCCTAGCTCTTGGAATATGGCAGACGGCCCATTTCCACGAACACGAAGTTCAGAGCCTCGGTCATCTTTTCCCCGTTAAGGCCGTTTCGCAGTTCATACCTGCTCACGTAGCCATCTTCAAGAGCTTCGGCGGATTCGTGTTTGAGGCTGAAGTTTACAAGGCTTATTATGTAAACCGGCTTCAGGGAATAGTCCATTTTTCTTCGTCTGGCCTCTTCCTCTGTACCGGCTTCGCTCCGCTTCTTCTCCAACTGTTCCCTAATGGGGACAAGAGAGTAATACAGAGCCCTGTCCTTGTAGGTGCCGTCAGGCGCGTTCTGAACTTCCACCAGGAACTCTTCTCCAGTTATGTCGTCTTTGCACAGCAGGTCAAAGATAACCACTTTTTCAGAAACCACCAAGCCATGTTTCTCTTTTTCAAGTTTTGTAACGGAGGAGATGTGTTTCCCTGGTAAGAGGAATTCAATGATTTCGATGTACAACCTCTCGTCTTCCACTGAGCCGAGGACCGTTTTGAGTGTGGAATCGTAGAGAAGGCACGCATACTTGCCGGCCGATTCATCTTTGGGTGACGTGTAATTTGTCATAATAGTGAAGGTTTGGGTTAAACAATACTGCATCCTTCACCGTGAAGAATGCCCGGCCCGCCTCCAGAGGCGAACCGGACCACAATAATATAGATATTTTCGTCACACCTTGTTAAGAAACATAAATACTTTTTTTACTTTTATTAAAAAACAGAAAAATCTGCATGGTTTGGAAAAGGGCTTGGGCGTTCAGCCCGGCAAAAGAGTCGCTGATAAGAATATGCCGCCCCATTTGGTACGAGCGTGAGATGAGCGTTTGGAATCATTGCGATAAGGTTTCTGCGTGGCCGAAGGCCCACCCCTGAAGAATTCAGTCAATAAACCAAGCAAAACGGAAAAGCCATGGCTTGAACGGTTTGCGAAATATTTTTCCTTATGTGTGTAGGCCTTGTGCGGTAGTGTTTTAAATCTCATCCAGGATTATGGCAGTATTTCTGGATGAAATGGGCATTTTGCACAGTTCATCCCGGATCTGGCCCCTTTTCCTGGATGAGTCAGTGAAGTGTGAGGGTGGTTGGGTGGTTTGCCGTGGTTGATGCGCTCTGGCCGGCGAACCTGTCGCACCGAGGAGCGCCCTGCCGGAAGCGTCAGTGCCGGGAGAGGGCGTCGGAGGCCCAGCGGAGGTACATGGCGGCTTTGTCGTCGGCGTCGCGGGCCCATTGGAGTTGGAGGTTGGCGCGGTCGCGGGCGTCGGCTGCGTAGCGCTGCTGGGTTTGGGCGCGGGAGGTGTCGCCGCGGTTCAGGTAGTAGACGGCTTCGCGTTCGTAGCCGGCGGCTTTGTCCAGATAGTACTGGGCTTCGCGACGGTATGAATCCGCCTTGCGCTGATAGTATTCGGCTTCGCGGGTGTATTCCGCAGCCTTTCTCTGGTAGTAATCGCTTTGGGCAAAGGATACGCCGCAGGCCATGAAGAAGAAGGCGAGCGCGATAACGATTCTATTCATATACAGTGATTTAACTGCCCATAATACATGCAATTATTGTGCTATTTCACAAGCCGTGTTTGTATAATTCACGATTAAACGCTAAATTAGCGCTTATCAAAAACGACAGATATGAAAAAGACGCTTTTCGCTGCGCTGGCGGCGATCACTATGATGGCGGGGTGCAGCCCCAAGGGACCGGCCCTTTTCGACGAGGCATCATTCAAGGCCGATGTTGACGGCAAGGAGGTTCAGCTCTACACTCTTCAGAACGGCACCACAACCCTTCAGGTGACGAATTTCGGGGGCAGGGTAGTGTCGCTCTTCACCCCGGACCGGGAGGGGAAACTCACCAGCATTGTGGTGGCACACGACAATATCCAGGACTATATCACGCCTCCGGGCGAGCGCTTCCTGGGCGCCAGCGTGGGGCCGGTTGGAAATCGCATATGCAAAGGCACGTTCGAACTCGACGGGGAGGAGTACCACACTCCTCTGAATAATAATGGAAACACTCTTCACGGCGGCTTCAAAGGCATAGACAACGTGGTTTGGGACGTCGTTTCAAACAGCGACACCTCCATTGTGATGCACTTCATTCATGCCGATGGCGTAGAGGGATTCCCGGGCAACCTGGACATCACCATGACGTACGCCCTGGACAGTGAGGGCGCGTTCCATGTGGACTTCACTGCCTCCACGGACAAAGCCACTCCCGTGAATCTTACGCATCATCCCTTCTTCTGCCTTCGTGGGGAAGGAGTTGGAAACGTGGAGGATTACGACATGTGCATAAAGGCGTCGCACTATATTCCCATAGACTCCCTGAGCATCCCCACGGGTGAAATCGCGCCCGTGGAGGGAACGCCGTTCGACTTCCGTGAGGCCCACGCAATCGGCCTGAATATCGGGGCCGATGACGAGCAGATCCGCAACGCCCACGGCTACGACCACAACTGGTGCATCGACAAGGAGACGGGCGGGGTGGAACTCATCGCCAGCGTGTACGATCCCGTTTCCGGAAGGAGCGTGGAAGTGCTCACCGACCAGCCGGGCCTGCAGGTGTATACCGGCAACTTCTTTCTGGGCGGCGAGTTTGGCGCCAACGGGAACGAGCTTGGCTTCCGCAGCTCAATCGTCCTGGAAGCGCAGCGTTGGCCCGACGCGGTGAACAACCCGTCGTTCACTCCGTCCATACTGCAGCCGGGTGAAACGTACACCAGCAGCACCATCTACCGCTTCGGCGTTTTGTAACTTATTTAAAAAACTTATCTACCTCTTTCACGGCATCCGGGAGGGCAAACACGGCCACGCGGTCGTAGGGCTCGATGTGGGTGTTGCCCACGGCGATGAAGCTGTCGCTGCCGCGGATGACGCCGCCGATGATGGCGTTTGCGGGGAAGTCTGTGTCTTTGAGGGGGGCGCGGGTGATCTTGGCCTCCGGGGATACGGTGTATTCCAGAACTTCCGCTTCCGTGCCGCTCATGTAGCGGACGAAACGCACTTTGTCTGAAAGGGTGAACTTGAAGATGCGGCCGGCGGTGATGATCTTCTTGTTGATAACGGCATCCACGCCCATTTCCTCCGCCAGGCGCACGTATTCCATGTTTTCCACCTGGGCGATGGCGCGGGCAACGCCGAATTTCTTTGCCACCACGCAGCAGAGGATATTCGCTTCGTCGTTGCCGGTTACGGCCACAACGGCGTCGAACTCCTTGATGTTCTCTTCCACGAGGAAGTCTGAATTGCGGGCATCGCCGTGGGCGACGGATATGTTGTCCGGGAGGGCATCCGACAGTTCGCGGCAGCGGGCCATGTCGTAATCCACAATCTTAACTTCCTTCATCTGGCTGCGGGACAGCTGGGCGGCCACCATTTCGCCGATGCGGCTGCCGCCGAGAATCATCACGCTACCGACGGCCAGATTCTCCTTGCCCAGGAACTTGGTGAGCGACACCATTCCCTCCCGCCGAGCGATGATGTACAGGTTGTCCATGTACTTGAAGCGGGTGTCGAACTTGGGGATGATGGTTTCCCCGTGGCGGGAGATGGCGATGATGCGGAACTGTGCCATGGGGTCCTTTTCCGCCATTGCCGATGTGAACTCCGCCACCTTCATGTCCAGGAGGGGAGACTCGTCGTCGATTTTGAATACGGACAGTTGCAGGCGGCCGCGGGCGAAGTCCAGCGAGTCGTTGGCCGCGGTGTGGCGAAGGAGGTCGATGATTTCATCGGCCGCTGTTTTCTCCGGGCAGAACAGGGTGTCCAGGCCGATATCCTTGAACATAAGCTTGTTCTCCGGAGCCAGGTATTCCGCATCGTCAACGCGAGCGATTACGCGCTTGGTGCCAAGCTGCTTTGCCAGCAGGGCGCTTATTATGTTCACGCTCTGGGGCATGTGGGGGTTCACGGCGATGAACAGATCCGCACTTGCGGCCCCTGCGTCCTTCAGTACGCTGATGGACGAAGGTTCGCCGGTGATGGCTACGACATCGGCAGTGAGATTGAGTTTGCCGATGCGGCCGGGATCGTCGTCAATGACAGTGACTTCACCGCCTTCGCGGCTTAACATTTTGGCCAGATGGGAGCCGACTTCGCCGGCTCCTTCGATGATAATCTTCATACCTGAACAGTCAAATTGTCACAAAGTAAGGTAAAAGAGGTTGGATTACCAAATTTTTTCTTTATTTTTGCGCCGGAATAGCGCACCCCGATGATCAGCATCTTCTACAAGGACAATGGGAGGATCACGGTCTCCTGCTCGGAGAAGGACCTCAAATCCATGCTCGTCGCAGACGTAGTGTGGGTAGACCTCGTAGAACCCAGCGGGGATGAAAAAAGGGCCGTGGAGGCCTTCCTGGAGATGGAAATCCAGAGCCGCGCGCAAGCGGAGGAAATCGAAAGCTCCTCCCGTTATTTCGAGACGGACGACGCCATTTTCGCCAATACCAACTTCCTCACCCCGGGGGCCGATGAATACATGATGCAGCCCGTATCCTTCACCCTGAAGGACAACGTGCTGGTAACGCTCCGCGAGGTGCCCCTGCGCTCGTTCACCGAACTTCAGCGCAGGATGCAGGTGAATCCGCGCCTGTATCCCTCCGGGTTCAGCGTTTTCGCCACCATTCTGGATCAGCGTGTGGACCTGGATGCCGATATGATTGAGCTCCTTTCCAAGGAAATCTCCCAGTACGCCAAGCGCATCGAGGGCCGCGAAGATATCGACGACGAACTCCTCATCGACATATCCCAGCTGCAGGAAAACACCATGGTGGTCCGCGAGAACGTGGTGGATAAACAGCGCCTCATCTCCAACCTGATGAAGAGCACCCTGGTCCCCAGCGCCCTGGATACAAGGCTCTCCGTGCTGCTGCAGGACATATCGTCCCTTATCAACCACTCCAACTTCTGCTTCGAGAGGCTGGAATACCTGCAGGACACCGTCCTTGGTCTTATCAACCTGGACCAGAACAAGATCATGAAGGTTTTCACCATCGTGTCGGTATTCCTCATGCCGCCCACCCTCGTCGTGGGTTTCTACGGCATGAACGTGCGTCTTCCCATGATTGCGGCGGATACCCCCAACGCATCCTTCTGGAACTGGGTTATCATCCTGGTCCTGATGCTGCTCATCGACGTGGCTATCTGGTTTGTTTTCCGCAAGAAAAAGATGCTGTAGAAAGTTTTGGAAAATTAAAGGATTTTACCTATTTTTGCACGCTTTTTTCCGGGCGTGCAATTTTTTTACCCCGGAAGGCACAAAAAATAATGTTTAACTACTAGTTTTTATTACAAATCAAAACTATGGCAAAATCAACAAAGAACGTGGTGGAAGAGCCCCAGGCAGTAGTAGAGGCTCCCGTCATTGAAGAAACCGCCCCCGTGGCAGAGGCTCCTGCAGTGGAAGAAGCTCCCGTAGCAGAGGCTGCTCCCGCAGTGGAAGAGGCTCCCGTTGTGGAGGCCGCTCCCGCTCCGAAGAAGGCCGGCCGCATGAACGCAAGCGTGGATCCCGATCAGTTCGACTGGGACGCATTTGAGCAGGGCGCAGCCCCCGCCAGCCGCGAAGACGTGCTTGCAAAGTACGACCTCACCCTCTCCAAGGTGGTTGAAAACGAAGTTGTGGAAGGTACCGTTACCTCCATCAACAAGCGCGAGGTTGTGGTGAACATCGGCGCAAAGAGCGAAGGTGTTATCTCCGCCCCCGAATTCCGTTACAATCCGGACCTCAAGGTAGGCGACAAGGTAGACGTTCTCATCGAGAGCGCGGAAGACCGTAAGGGCCAGCTTGTCCTGTCCCACAGGAAAGCCCGTCAGCTCAAGAGCTGGGATATGGTCAACGACGCCTACAACAAGGACGAAATCGTCAAGGGTTATGTCAAGACCCGCACCAAGGGCGGCATGATCGTGGACGTATTCGGCATCGAGGCCTTCCTCCCCGGTTCCCAGATCGATATCAAACCCATCCGCGATTACGATGCATTCGTGGATACAACCATGGATTTCAAGATCGTCAAGATCAACCAGGAATTCCGCAATGTGGTTGTTTCCCACAAGGCTCTCCTCGAGGCAGAGCAGGAGCAGCGCCGCAGCGAGCTCATCTCCCGTCTGGAGAAGGGCCAGGTGCTGGAAGGCACCGTCAAGAACATCACCAACTACGGCGTGTTCGTAGACCTTGGCGGTGTGGACGGTCTCATCCACATCACAGACCTCAGCTGGGGCCGCATCAATCATCCGGAAGAGGTTGTTTCACTGGACCAGCACATCAACGTGGTGGTTCTGGATTTCAACGAGCAGCAGAAGCGCATCGCCCTCGGTCTCAAGCAGCTCACTCCCCATCCTTGGGAGGCCCTTTCTCCCGACCTTAAGGTTGGCGACACCGTGAAGGGTAAAGTGGTTGCTATCGCAGACTACGGCGCATTCATCGAGGTGGAGCCCGGCGTAGAAGGCCTGGTACACGTGAGCGAAATGAGCTGGAGCCCCCGTCTGCACAGCGCTCAGGAATTCCTGAAGATGGGCGACGAGGTAGAGGCAGTTGTTCTCACCCTGGACCGCGAGGGCCGCAAGATGTCCCTCGGCCTGAAGCAGCTCACCGAGAATCCTTGGGACAGCATCCGCGAGAAATATCCCGTGGGTTCACAGCACAAGGCCACCGTCCGCAACATCACCAACTTCGGCGTGTTCGCAGAACTGGAGGATGGTGTGGAAGGTCTCATCCACATCTCCGACCTCAGCTGGAACAAGATCAAGCATCCCGCCGAGATGGTTCAGAGCGGCGACGTCATCGACGTTGTGATCCTGGACTTCGACGAGAACAGCCACAAGCTTTCCCTCGGTCACAAGCAGCTCGTTCCCAACCCTTGGGATGAACTCGAGGCTAAATATCCTGTTGGCACCGTGGTTAACGCCACCGTCGCAAGCGTGAACGACAAGGGTGCAACCATCACCTTCGAGGATGGCACCACCGCCCTTTGCTTTAACCGCGAACTTGTGAAGGAAGACGGTAAAACCGCAGTCGCAGGCGAAACCCTCCCGTTCAAGGTGGTTGAGCTCCGCCGCAGCACCCGCACCGTGCGCGTATCGCACCTCCGCACTTATCAAGAGGCAAAGGTCGCCCGCGAGGCCACTGAGGCAGAAACCGCCAAGAAGGCTATCAAGAAGGTACAGACCAGCGTGGAGAAGACCACTCTCGGCGACATCTCCGCTCTTGCTGCCCTGAAGGATAAACTCGACAAGGGTGAGTAATCCCGCAACATTCACTGTAACCATGCTGGGCACGGCTTCGGCCATGCCGGTAAGGGACAGGAACCAGAGCGCCCAGGCACTTTCCGTGCACGGGCGCTTGTTTTTGGTGGACTGCGGTGAAGGCGCCCAGCGGGGCATGGTGAGCTACGGCGTGTCCATGCAGAAGGTGGACAGCGTGTTCATCAGCCACATTCACGGAGACCATATCTACGGCCTGCAGGGGCTGTTGTCCACGCTCGGCATGGGCGGGCGCACTATGCCCCTGCACATCTACGGGCCGCAGAACCTGCATCCGCATATCAAGTTTTTCCTTTCCTATAATGAATGGCTTCCGTTCGAGATTGTGTTCCACAAGGTGGATACGCAGTTCCCGGAGGTTATCATGGAAACGAAGTCCCTGCGGGTGACGGCATTTCCTCTCCGCCACGGGGTGGAAACCTACGGCTACATCTTCGCGGAGAAGGAGCCCCAGTGGAATGTGCGTAAGGAGTGCATCGAGGAGTACGGGCTCACGCTCACGGAAATCGGCACGCTGAAAAGGGGAGAGGACGTGGTGCGTGAGGACGGAAGCGTTATTCCCGCGGCGGTGGCTGCGTACAAGCGCTTCTCGCCCCGCAGCTACGCCTATGTGTCGGACACGGCGGTATTCCCGGGAGAAGTGGAGGTTTTGAAGGGCGTTTCTGTCATCTATCACGAGACAACGTTCCTGGCGGAGCACGAGGATAAGGCATCGGCCCGTTTCCACACCACAACGCTGCAGGCGGCCGCATTGGCCCGTGATGCGGGGGCCTCGAAACTCATCATCGGCCACTATTCGTCCCGCAATACAAACCACCTCCTTTATCAGGAGGAGTGCCGCACCATCTTCCCGGAAACCTACGCCGCCGAAGACGGCGATGTTTTCGAAATCGGTTGAGTCCCGGCCCTGGCGGCCAAGTGATTGTCTGGGTGTAAACTCGTTTTTTTTTCTTATCTTTGTTTCCCGTGAAAAGGATTGTTGCTTTTGTAGCGGCTGCACTGGCCGCGCTGACGGTTTTCTCGCAGGATACGGGGACGCCGCAGGAGCGCTATATCGCGCAGTATTCGCAGATTGCAATCGACGAGATGATACGCAGCGGGGTGCCGGCAAGTATTACGCTGGCGCAGGGACTGCTGGAGTCGGGTGCAGGGCGGAGCAGGCTCGCTACGGAGGGTAACAACCATTTCGGCATCAAGTGCGGCAGCACCTGGATGGGAAAGACGATGAAGGCCGATGACGACAAACCCGACGAGTGCTTCCGCGTGTACGACAGCGTGGAGGAGAGTTTCCGCGACCATTCGGATTTCCTTCGCTACCAGCAGCGCTACGCATTCCTTTTCGACCTTTATCCCACGGACTATAAGGGATGGGCCATCGGCCTAAAGAAGGCTGGTTACGCAACGGACCCGGAGTATCCTTCAAAGCTCATTTCCATCATTGAGCGCTACCAGTTGTATGAACTGGACTTCGCCGGCAGTGAGAACGAGGAGCCTGCGGGAGTTGAGCAGCCGGAGACGCCGCAGACGGAACAGCCGCAAGCGGGACAAACCCAGCCTCAGCAGCAGCCGAACAAACAGATGGCTCCTGATGAGAAAAACGTGTTCTCACTTTCAAGGGAGATGTATACTCCGGACGGCGTGCCGTACATCATTTCCTATGAAGGGGAGACGTACAAGAGTATCGCAAAACAGTACCACCTCTTCCTCTTCGAGATCCTGAAGTTCAACGGTGTGAAGTCCAATGAGCAGCTTAAACCCGGCACGGTGGTTTATCTGCAGAGACCCAAACGACGCGCCAAATGAAACGCAACGCTATCATAATCACCTTCCTGCTGGGCCTTATGGTGCTTGGCGGGATACTCCTGTACCAGGCCGGGTACGACAGGCGCATGCCCAACTTCCGTACGCGCTTCGAGCTGTACGTGAAGCCCGGAACAAGCGTGCAGGAGGTGATGGACTCGCTTATGGCGGGTGGAAGGTGCCGGAACTCGGAGTCCCTGCACCGCACCGTGGGTAAGCTGGAGGCGGTTCAGCCGGGCCACTACACCATCGACCCGGGTTGCGCCAGCATGTACGTTGCGCGCATGCTCGGAGGCGGCTGGCAAACCCCGGTGAACCTCACGCTTTCCGGCTCCATCCGAAGCACCAGGGCGCTTGCCCGCAAGATAGGCGCGCAGATGCTGGTGGATTCGAAGGATGTGCTCGCCTTCATGAAGAGCAACGATTCCCTGAAAAAATACGGCGTGGATACCAGCCATGTCTTCTGCCTTATCCTGCAGGATACCTATCAGATCAAGTGGACGGCTTCCGTGCGGGATATCTTCGACAGGATGGCCGCGGAGCACGATTCCTGGTGGACACAGGAGCGTCTTAAGCAGGCCAAGCGCCAGAATCTCACGCCGGATGAGGTGGTAACGCTTGCCTCCATCGTGGACGGCGAAAGCCACTATCTCCCGGAGCAGCCCATTATCGCAGGCGTGTACCTGAACCGCCTCCGCATCGGCATGAAACTTCAGGCGGATCCCACGGTGAACTACTGCTTCGGCTATTCGCTGAAGCGCATACTGAAGCGCCATCTGGAAGTAGACAATCCGTACAATACGTACCGCTACGAAGGCCTCCCTCCGGGCCCCATATCGTGCCCGCCGAAATCATGCCTGGAGGCTGTCCTGAACCCGGAAAAGCACAACTACCTGTATTTCTGTGCAGATCCCTCTTTCAACGGCTCGCACCGCTTTGCGGCCTCCTATGAAGAGCACCAGGCGAACGCCCGCGCGTTCCAGCAAGCGTTAACACTCAGGAACAAGAAATGATGTTTGAGGAATATAACGAGCAAGGGCAACAGCTCATTCAGCTGTGCCGGGATTTCGCCGTGGAGGCGCTCAGGGATGTGCAGCGCAGCGACGGAAGCCCGTTCATCAAGCATCCGGACGCGGTGGCCAGGATCGTGGCATCCGAAATCGGCCTGCCTCCGGAGTGCGTTGCGGCGGTGTACCTTCACGAAGCCGGAAGGTTCAAGGAGGTGGATATCCGCTCGCTGAAGCTGGACGAGAGCATCTACACCATGGTGGACGGACTGGACAAGATATCCACCATCAAACCCAAGGACACCCGCCTGGAAGCGGAGAATTACAAGAAGCTCATCATCCAGTACTCCAAGGATCCGCGCGTTACAGTGCTCAAGCTGGCGGACAGGCTGGAGGTGATGCGAAGCCTCGCGATATTCCCCAAATCGTCCCGTGAAAACAAGGTTCTGGAAACCCTTATGCTGTATATCCCGCTGGCGCACCAGCTGGGGCTGTACAACATGAAGCGGGAGATGGAAGACATCTACCTGAGCTACGCGGAGCCGGAGCAGTATCGGCTTATAACCAATAAACTCAAGGCTACCCAGAGGGACCGCGAGAAGCTTATGATGGAGTTCATCCAGCCGCTCAAGGGCAAGCTGGACGCCGCCGGAATTCAGTACAAACTGAAAATCCGCACCAAGGCCGCGTATTCCATCTGGTGCAAGATGATGAAGCAGAAAGTGCCTTTCGAGGGAGTTTTCGACGTGTTCGCCATCCGCTTCATCATCGACTGCGAACCGGACATCACCCTGGAGAAGGAACTCTGCTGGAAGGTGTTCGGATTCGTTACGGAGGAGTACGAGCAGGACACCAAGCGCCTTAGGGACTGGATAACCAATCCCAAGACCAACGGCTACGAGAGCCTGCACATCACGGTGAAGAATAGGGAAGGGGCATACATCGAGGTGCAGATCCGCACCAAGAGGATGGACGATATTGCCGAGAACGGCTTTGCCTCGCACTGGTCGTACAAGGGAATCAAGCGGGAAGAGAGTCTGGACAATTGGCTCAGCGCGGTGCGTTATGCACTTGAGCATCCGGATACGGATTCCCCGGAGGAACTGCCGCAGCCGCCTTCCAAGGAGATATTCGTCTTCACCCCCAGCGGGGAACTCAGAATCCTGCCGGAGGGTGCCTCTGTGCTGGATTTCGCCTTCGGAATACATACGGGCATAGGCTCACGCTGCGTGGGCGCAAAGGTGAACGGCAAGGCTGTTTCCATCAAGGAGAAGCTCTCAACGGGCGACGTTGTGGAAATCCTCACCTCCAAGAACCAGAAGCCCAATCAGGACTGGCTGGGCTGGGTGGTTTCTTCCAAGGCCCGTTCCAAGATCAAGCAGGCCCTGTCCATGCAGGAACTTGCCACCGCGGCCGACGGCAAGGAACTCCTTTCCCGCCGCCTCAAGAACTGGAAGCTGGAACTGCCGGACGAGATGCTCACGGAGCTTCGCAAGAAGCTTGGCTACAGCACGTTAAATACCTTCTATGCCGCCGTTGGTAACGGCACTTTGGACGTTAATCAGATAAAGGAGTACATCCTTGGGGAAGAGAAGCGTCATCAGGAGGCCGTGGAGGCTGCCCAGGCGGCGGAAGAGGCCAAGACAAGGAGCATCCAGATGGAGTCCAAGGACGACATCCTGGTTCTCAACGCCAAGGACGTGAAGGGCCTGGACTACAAGATGGCCCGCTGCTGCCATCCCGTGTTCGGGGACGATGTATTCGGCTTCGTAACGCGCGGAGAGGGCATCAAGATCCACCGCATCACCTGCCCCAACGCCTCACGCCTTCTCACCATGTTCCCGTACAGGATTCAGAAAGTGCGCTGGGCGGAAACGCCTTCAGGCGGCGGATTCCAGGCCACGCTGAAGATAGTGGCGGAGTCCGAAAGCCCGGTGGTGAACCGCGTTATGGAGGTAGCAGGCGCGTTCAAGGTGTCTGTGCGCAGTTTCAACGTAACTGAGAACCGCCGCAACGGCACTTTCGAAATCTCCATGAAACTGCTGGTTCCTTCAACTGCGGAACTGGACAAGGTGGTGTCCCAGATCCGCATCCTGAAAGGCGTGATAAAGGTAGTTCGTTCCTAGTCTTTCCAGACCTTGAGATACTGCTGCAGGGCCCACATTTCGTCCCTGTAGCGCGCTGCAGAGCCGAAGTCCAGATCGGCGGCGGCTTTCTGCATCTTGCGCTTGGCTTCCTCCGCGGCCTTTTCCACCTGCGGGCGCGACATTGAGCGGATAACGGGATCCTGCAGCACCGCGGCAAGGTCGGCAGTAATAAATCCATCTACATAGGCCGATGCGCTCTCGCGCTTGGAATCGTGCCCCAGGCCAACCGAGATGTGGCCTTTGCCAAGGGCCGAGGGGTTGGGCACGAACTCGGGTTCGGACACGGAATCCGGCGCGCTCACGCTGCCGCCCATGGTGAAGCCGCTTATGTGGCCGGTATCTTCCTTAGTGCGCGCTAGTTCACTCATGAGCACGTTGCTGCGCACGGAAACCTGCGTGGGCGTGATTCCGTGCAGGGTGTTGTATTCCTGCTGTTTCTGGCGCCGGCGGTTGGTCTCGCGTATTGTTTCGTCCATGGACTGGGTAATGGTATCCCCGTACATGATCACCAGGCCGTTCACGTTACGCGCGGCGCGCCCGGCCGTTTGGGTGAGAGCGCGTCCGCTCCGCAGGAAGCCTTCCTTATCGGCATCCAGAATGGCCACCAGCGATACGGTGGGGATGTCCAGGCCTTCGCGGAGGAGATTAACGCCGATGAGAACGTCGAAGAGGCCGTTCTTGAAGTCTTCGATGATTTCCACGCGCTCGGCGGTGTCCACGTCGGAATGGATATAGCGGCAGCGGATGCCGTTGCGGGAGAAATAGCTGTCCAGTTCCTCCGCCATGCGCTTTGTGAGGGTTGTCACCAGAACACGCTCGTCCTTTTCCGCGCGGATGCGGATCTCTTCCATCAAGTCGTCCACCTGATTCTCGGTTGGACGCACCTCGATGGGCGGGTCCAGCAGCCCCGTGGGCCTCACAATCTGCTCTACCACAAGGCCTTCGCTCTTTTGGAGTTCGTATTCCGACGGTGTTGCGCTCACGTACACCGTTTGGCCGCAGATGCTTTCGAACTCGTCGAAGGTGAGGGGGCGGTTATCGGCCGCTGCAGGCAGCCGGAAGCCGTATTCGATGAGCGTTGCCTTGCGGGAATGATCCCCGCCGTACATTGCGTGAATCTGGGGGAGGGTAACGTGGCTCTCGTCGATAAACACGATCATGTCGTCCGGGAAATAGTCCATCAGCGTGAAGGGCCTCTGGCCGGGTTTGCGGCCATCGAAGTAGCGGGAATAGTTCTCCACTCCGGGGCAGTAGCCCATCTCCTTTATCATCTCCATGTCATATTCCACCCTCTGCTTGAGGCGTTTGGCCTCGAGGAAGCGCTCCTGCTCCTCGAACCAGGCCACCTGTTTCACCAGGTCGTCCTGAATCTGGCTCACTGCCTTTGCGCCCTTTTCCTTGGAGGTAACGAAGTTCTTCGCCGGGTACAGGTCGATTTTTTCCAGTTCCTCCAGCGTGGCCCCGGTGAGAGGGTCGATGAGGGAGACGGATTCCACCTCGTCGCCGAAGAATTCGATGCGCGCGGCATAATCGGCCCCGCCCAGGAAGATATCCACTGTGTCCCCCCGGACACGGAAGGAACCTCGTTTGAAGTCGTTTTCGGTGCGGTAATACAAGGCGTCCACAATGCGGTAGAGGAGGCGAGTCATGGACATGGCCTCTCCGCGCCGCACCGTTACCGTCTGGTCATGGAAATCGTCCGGATTGCCGATGCCGTAGAGGCAGCTCACCGAGCTCACCACAATCACATCCCGCCTTCCCGACATCAGGGCCGATGCCGCGCTCACGCGCAGTTCGTCGATCTTGTCGTTGATGCTGAGGTCTTTCTCGATATAGGTGTCCGTGACCGGGATGTAGGCCTCCGGCTGGTAGTAATCGTAATAGGAAACGAAATACTCCACGGCGTTGTGGGGGAAGAAGGCCTTGAACTCCCCGTAAAGCTGGGCTGCCAGGGTTTTGTTGTGGCTGAGTATCAAAGCGGGCCTCTGGAGGCGCTGGATAACGTTTGCCATGGTAAAAGTTTTCCCGCTTCCGGTTACCCCCAGAAGGGTTACGCCCTTCACTCCCTGGCGAAGTGCATCGCACAATGAATCAATGGCTTGAGGCTGGTCACCGGAGGGCTTGTAGGAAGATTCGAGTTCGAATTTCATATTTTGCGGGAAAAACTTTGTGCAAATATAGTCCACATTTTTCAAAGAAAGTTTGCTTTGTTAAAAAAAATACCTAAATTTGCACTGATAAATAGGCACCGGCGTGCCTAGGTGCAAGAAAAAAAGCAAATAAAAAACATAATTGCATTATGAAAGGTATCAAAATTTTCTTCGGAGCTCTTGCTGCAGCAGGACTCCTGCTCTCTGTAAGCGCCACCGCACAGGAGAACGCCAACCGTGATGCAGACGGTAACGTTGTCCGTGGTCCTTACGAGACTAATGGCTTCTGGGACAACACCTTTATAGGTGCTGGCATCGGAGTGAACACCGGTATCAACACCGGTAACACCGGTACTGTTGATTATATCATCATGCCCGGTCTCGCTCTGGATCTCTATGCTGGTAAATGGTTCACCCCCGCCGTGGGTGCCCGAGTAGGTTACTGGGGTCTCACCGAGGCTGGTTTCTCCGCTTTCCAGCACAACTTCTCACTCGATCTCCTCTGGGATATCACCACAACCATCGACGGCTACAAGGAAACCCGCGTTTGGAGCTGGATTCCTTACTTCCGCACAGGCTTCAACCTGATGAACGGTAATCCCGCATGGGCACTTGGCGGTGGTCTCATCGCAAAGTGGCATCCCAGCTGGCTCGGTGAAAGGTGGAACATCAATTTCGACGGACGTGGAGTCCTCGTACCGGACAAGGAAGGCTATGGCTGGAACGACAGCAACGCTGGCGCACCTGCACAGATCTCCATCCCCATGTCCCTCACCATCGGTGTTTCCTATCACTTCAACAAGACCGGCTTCGACCGTCACGACAGCATTACTCCTACCATCATCCCTGTTCCTTTCACTCTCGAGGATTACAACGCTCTTGAGGAGAAGGTTGCAGAACTGGAGAAGGAGAACGCAGAACTCAAGGACAAAGTCGCAGCTCTCGAGGCAGAGAACGAGAAATATCGTAACCTCGCCAACGGCCAGACTTATGAGTACGTAGACGGCGAATTCGTAGCTACGGATTCCGCTAAGGGCGCTCCCGGTGTATTCTACTTCGATTGCGGCGAGGCCACCCTCTCCAATCGTGAACTTGCACACCTCGAGTTCTTTGCCCAGAGCGTTCTGGACAGCAACAGCTCCGTGGTTGTCACCGGTTCCGCAGACAAGCAGACTGGTACCGCACGCATCAATCAGAAACTCTCTGAGAAGCGCGCAGACTACGTGAAGAACATCCTTGTCAAGAAGTACGGCCTCAGCGAAGACAACATCGAGATCGTTGCAGACGGCGACAAGAACAATGTCTTCGACACCCCTGCAAAGAATCGTTGCGTCACCATCCGTGTGAAGTAAGAGACATTCTCAGACAAAAAAAAATCAGCGACCCGGAAGGGCCGCTGATTCTTTTTTTTATTTTCTTCTTTTCCTTGATGCCTTGCGGCGTTTCTTATTGCCGTTTGCCACAACCACTGCGGCGATGCCTGCAACAACTGCGATACCGATAATGATGTAGGTAGTAGCGCTGGCGTTGTCGCCCTTCACGCGGCCCCACATTTCGATGAGCTTAACGGTGTTGTCGGCCCAGTCGTGCTCCTGGGTGGCGCGGTCGATATCGGCCTTGTCGGGATAGAGGACGGAGCTAACGCGTATGCTGTCATAGCCTGCACCGAAGAAGTAGGTGAGGTCCAGAGGATCGCACTCTTCGTCGACAAAGGCTTCCAGGACCTCGGGAGTTCCGCTCACGGACACATAGCCGCATGCGTCTACATTGCGCACGACAATGTCCGGACGGGAGAGGAAGTTGATCCAGTATTTGGCGGCCTTGATGTTCTGGGCGTATTTGGGGATTACCCAGCCGTCGAACCATACGGTGAAGCCTTCGCGGGGAAGAGCGTAGCGAAGTTCCACGCCCTGCTCTGCGGCTTCGTCAATTGCCCAAACGGAGTCGCCGCTCCAGTTAAGGTTAACCCAGCCGGTTTCCTGCACCATCTGGTCCTTGCCGAAATCGGCCTCCCAGCCTGCCACATATTCCCTGGCTTCGGAAAGATATGCCTCCACGGCGGCGATGTCCTCGTCGGAGGTATAATTCATCAGATCGTCGGCAGAGATGCGTCCTGCGGCAATATCTTCCTCGTGAATCTTGAGGATGATCTGGGAGTACACGTCGCGTGCGGAGTCCTTGATGAAGATGCGTCCCTTGAACTTGGGATTGCGGATGATATCCCAGGTGAGGGCTTCCTCGTCGGTGACATACTTCGCGTTGTACAGGATGCCGGTTGTGCCCCACATGTAGCCCACGGAATAGTCGTTGGCATTCTTGCCGTTTCCTTCAATCTTGTTGAAGCAGTCACGGATGTAGGGGGAGAGGTTTTCGTCGATGTAGTTGGGCGTATCGCCGAAATCGCGGTCCAGAGGGAGGAGGAGGTCGCTGCGGAGCATCCTTTCGATGATGTAGTCCGACGGGCACACCACGTCGTAATCCTCATGGCCTTTCTCGATCTTGGAGAGCATGGTCTCGTTGATGTCGAAGGTCTGGTAGATCACCTGCACCTTTTCGCCGGTCTGCTCCTCATACCACTGCTCGAACTCGGGGATTACGCTCTCGTCGATGTAATCGCTCCAGTTGTACACTTTCAGGATCTGGCTGCGATCCTGTGCGCAGCTACCCACGATGAGGGCGGCTGCGGCAAGGCAGATTAGGGTTTTGTTCATTTTTGTATTGATTGTAATTTCTTGGCTTGTTTCTCTTTCCGTACGTTTATTATCACCAGCAGAGCCAGGATAATCACGAATATCAGCGTCATCAGCGGACGCAGCTCGGGAGTGAGACCACCTTTACGTGCGTCTGTATATATATAGGTAGAGAGAGTGTCAAGGCCGATGGTGCCGCGGGTGAAGAACGTCACGGCAAAATCGTCCAGCGACATGGTGAACGCCAGGATGAATCCCGATATCATTCCGGGCCTGAGTTCGGGGATGAGTACCTTGCGGAGTGCCTGCCCAGGGGTTGCGCCCAGATCCAGCGCGGCTTCGTATATGTTCGGGTTCATCTGCTGCAGGCGCGGCATCACGCTCAGAACCACATAAGGAGTTCCGAAGGTGACATGCGCCAGGATAACCGTGAGGTATCCCTGGCTTATGTGCAGGAACACGAACAGAAGGAACAGCGACACACCGGTGATGATATCCGGGTTGATCATGGGGATGTTGTTCGTGAAAACAATAGCCTTGCGATATTTTCCCTTCAGGTTGTGTATGCCGATGGCGGCTATCGTGCCCAGCAGCGTGGACAGGATTGCCGCGGCGATGGCAATGAGGAGGGTGTTCTCAACCGCTGCCAGGAGCGATGCCTCGCCCTGCATGTTGCCGGTGAGAAGATTCCGGTACAGTTTCGTGGAGAATCCGCTCCAGCTGCCCAGCACCTTGCTCTCCGTGAAGGAGCACACTGCGATGAACACCAGCGGCGTGTACAGAATCACCAGAAGGATCCAGATGTACACTTTTGCAAATACCTTCTTCATCATATAAGCGCCCCCTCCGCCTGATCCTTGTCCTTCTGGAACAGGGATGTTATTCCAATGATAATGAGCATGATGAAGGCCAGCGCCGCACCGTAGTTCCAGGCCGATGAATTGATGTTCTCCTGGATAATGGTACCGAAGAGCTTGATCTTGTTATTGGTGAGGAACTCCGATATCGCGAAGGTGGAAACAGTGGGCATGAACACCATCAGGACGCCGCTCATCACGCCCGGCATGGACAGAGGGACGGTAACCTTCCAGAATGCTTTCCAGGGGGTTGCGCCCAGGTCCACCGCGGCTTCCGCGTAGGACTTGTCCATCTTGTTCAGGATGTTGTAGATGGGGTATATCATGAACGGCAGATAGTCGTACACCATACCGAAAAGGAGCGTCCCTTTGCCAAGCTGGATTCCCAGCATGGTGAAGAGCTGGGCCGTCGCCAGGGTTCTCATGAGGGCGTTTATCCACATCGGCATAATGAAGAGGATAATCGTTACGGCGCTGCGGTTGTATTTCTTGTTGGAAAGAATCCACGCGGCGGGGTAGCCCAGAAGGATGCAGATGGCCGTGTTTTCCAGGGCCACTTCAACCGACACCGCGAAGGTGGAAAGCGCATCGCGGTCTCTGAAGAACTTGCCGATGTTGGATAGAGTCAGATGCCCGCTGCCGTCCTGGAATGCGTACAGCAGCACCAGGACCAGCGGAAGCACTACGAAGAGTACCAAAAATACCGCGTAGGGTATGCTCCAGTTACTCCTTTTACTCATCTTTCGGCGTTATCTTTATGCTCTTGCCGCCCTTTTTGGCCTTGAACTGGATGCCCACAAGGTCGCCTTTGTCCCAGATGTCGTTGGTATCCACCCAGATGAGATCTCCGTCATCCGTCTTGATGGTGAGGTGGTAGTGGTTGCCCATGAACAGGATGGAGTGAACTTCGCCGTCGATGACTCCGTCGTCCAGGTTGTCCATGAGGTCTACGCACTCGAAGGGGATTTCCACCTTCACCTCCGTGCCGGGGTCGAAGCTGCTCTCCAGAGGGAAGTCTTCGTCCAGGAGGGTGATGGTATTTTCGTCTTTAACCGTGCCGTAAAGGGTGTTGCAGGTGCGCTCCGTTCTCATCACCTGGATGTCGTCCGGGTCTATGTAGAGCATAA
>JAEEUZ010000183.1 GCA_016290725.1 Bacteroidales bacterium
CGGAAAGCTGTTGCGGGAAATGCTGGGCGCGGTGGCTGATGGCCATGCGCTTCATGATTTCCGTCACTTTTTGCTTGCGCTCGGAGGCGCTGATGTTCAGGTATCGGAGCGGCAGTTCGATGTTCTCATAGACATTGAGTTCGTCGATGAGGTTGAAGCTCTGGAACACGAAGCCGATGTTACCCTTGCGGAACTTGGTGCGCTCTTTCTCCTTGAGACCACCCACCTCGGTACCGAGGAGTTCATACGAGCCGCTTGTCGGATTGTCCAGCAGGCCGAGGATATTCAGCAGCGTGGATTTTCCGCAGCCGGAAGGGCCCATGATGGCGACGAACTCGCCGTCCTTGATTTCAAACGATACACCATTGAGAGCCGTGGTCTCAATCTCTTCCGTGCGGAAGACTTTGCAAAGGTTGGAAACTTTAATCATACTGAGTTGTTATTTAATTATTTATTCATTCTTTAACGATTCAACTGGATTGGCATTGGCGGCTCTCCAGCTCTGGAGGGTGACAACGGCCAGTGTAATGGCTGCAACGGCCAGCAGTGCCACGATGAAAATCCACACCGGAACGGGCGCCTGGTAGGCAAAGCCTTTCCGCCAAGCGGTCATCAGGTAGTAGGCTATGGGGGCAGCAATCACGAAACTGACACCTGCCATGATGAGATATTTCTTATTGATCATCTTCAAAACACTGCCCACCGTTGCGCCATTCACGCGCCGTACGGCAATCTCCTTGCGGAGGAGTTGCGTCTCAAAGAACACCAGGCCGATAATGCCGATAATGGCAATTAACAAGGCCACAATGGAAGCAATAGTGATGAGCTTTCCGAGCGATTGCTCGTTCTGGTACATATTCTCTATCCATTCGTCCAAATGGCGCACGTTTACCTGGTCGGGCTCACGGGTAGGGTCAAAGGCACAAACCGCTTCCTTGATGTAGTCCGAGACTTCCTTGAAATTAGTTCCAGGAACTGTCTTGACATACATCACGCTGAAATTTCTCCACGGCGTCTTTCCCCAGAGATAGAGCGCCAACGGCCCCATCGGTTGCTGAAGGCTCTTGAAATTGAAGTCCTTCACGATACCCACAATCTCGGTTTCGTCCATATGACCACTTATCAAGCTGCCCACGTGAAGCTGCGGGTACATTTGTATAAATGTCTCATTGACAATCATACAGCCATTTTCGCTTTGGTTATCCGACTGCCGGAAACTGCGCCCTTCCACCATCTGGAGATTGAAGAACCGTATAAAATCATCGTTGACAGGAAGCACCTCCATATAAATCTGCTTTCCATCGATAGGTCGGCCCCAACCCATCTTGCCGTCGGAGACAATCATGTTGTCGGCAAAAGTAACATCCGTGATGGAAGGGTTCTGCATTAATTTGTCTTTCAGAGCCTCATGTGCTCCACCTGCATTGTGGCCGCACCATATCTGTAGCGTATTCTCCTGCGGGAAGCCCATATCCTTGTTGATCATGTACTTGGTTTGTACGCCCACGAAGAGCGCCATCAGGATGAAAAGGAACGAGAGCACGAACTGAAGGCCCACCAGGACATTGCGAAGCGCCTTGCCCTTTACGCTCATCGCGTAAGACCCTTTCAGCACAAGCGCTGCAGGCTGGGCCGTGGAGTAGAGTGCCGGAGCGATACCGGCAATAACAGCCGTTATCAGGGCTACACCAAGCATCAGAGCCAGGAGGCTGACGTTATCCTTGAGCGCCAGGCTGTCGGACACGTACGAAGCCCAGGAAGTCCCGGCCACCAGATGCATAACGAGGCAGGCGAGGGCAAACGCAAGGAAGGCGATAAGCCCCGCGTGTAAAAGCTGGCGGCCAATCAAAGAGCCACGGCTTTCGCCCAGGACCTTCCGGGTATTGATGTTCTTGATGCGGAAAGGAATCTCTGCAAAAGCGAAATTGATGAAGTTGATGATGGCAATGAGGATCAGCAGGATGGCGATGACGGCAAGCGTAACCGTAATGGCTTTGTTGGCCGATGTTTTCGATGCTCTTACATCTCTCTCATAGTGAGCGTCGTGCAGCCTGCTCAGCCGAAATCCCTTCCGGTACTGCTCCACTATATCTTCCGGAGCGTCTTGTAGGAGGGCATCCAACATCGACGAAGCGGTCTCTTCTGCCTGTGACGGATCTTTCAGTTTCACGAACGATTCGAACGACCACTCGCTGGAATCGGACATCCACTGGTCTCCGAGATTTTCAAAGATGCCGTAATGCAAGCTGAAGTTGCGCGGCGTATTCTTGAATACGCCCACGATGCGGGCCGTGGCCCCGTCTCCGTTCTGGAGATTCTTTCCAAGGGCGCTTTCGTTCCCGAAGAGCATCTTTGCATAAACGTCGCTGATAACGATTGTAGCGGGTGCCGCGAATTCTTTCGCGGATCCTTCCACCCAATCGAAAGGGAAGACGCTGAACAGGGTACTGTCAACCAGCACACAAGAAACGGTAATGGCAGATTCCTTGTCACCTTCGCGATGAAGAACTTGATCCGGACGCCCCATCATCGTACCTGCCGCCTCAATGTTGGGGCTGGAAGCCGTTAAGATCTCAATCATCGGCCTGGAGAACGTGGCGGAGAAATCACCTTCGTCGATCCAATTGTTCTCCATCCGGAACACCCGCTCGTGCCCTTCGAAGTTCTTGTCGTAGGTGGCATCCCACTTTACCTGCACCATCAGGATCATCGCCGCCGCAAAAGCGACGCTCATTCCCAGGATATTGATCAGCGTGGAAACGCCTGTCTTTTTGAATACTTTCATTTCTTTCGTCATGCCCGACGTGATCGGGCATCTCTTTTAAAATACCAAAACATCCGAATCACCATACGTATCATATCCGGAGGTAATCACCCTTTCCCCGGGCTCCAGGCCTTCGAGGACTTCGTAGTACTGAGGATTCTGCCTGCCGATGCGGATTTCGCGCTTGACGGCCTTATTGCCGTCTTTGTTAACAACATAAATCCATTTTCCGCCGGTTTTCTGGTAGAAAGTGCCGCGGGGGATAATCACGGCTTCTTCCGGCTGGCCCAGCTGGAGGTTCAAGTAGTAGGTCTGGCCGGCGCGGATATTGTCGGGCTGCTCGCCGTCGAATTTGAAATCGGCCTTGAACTTGCCATCGCGGACCTCGGGATAAACCTTGCGGATGACGGTGGAATAGGTCTCGCCCTGGCGCTCGAAGGTAGCCTCCAGGCCGGCGATGACGCGGTCGATGTAGTGCTCATCTATCTGGGCCTCAACTTTGTAAGTACCAACAGAATTGATCTGGCCAATCTTGGTGCCGGCAGCGATGCTCTGGCCCAGAACCACGTCCAGCAGGCCCAGTTCGCCGTCGATGGGCGCTTTCACAATGAGGTTGGATTTGCGCTTGCGGATCATCTGCATATTGAGAAGCATGCTCTCCAGGCTCTCCTCCATCCGGTTAATCTGGGCACTGCGGTACAGGCTGTCCTGGACTGCGCGTTCGCGGACCAGGTCGTATTTCTGCTTGGCAAGCCGATAATCCTCCTCGGCCTTCAAATACTCCTCCCGGGCGATGAGTTTATCCTCGTAAAGGGCCTTCTGCTGCTCATAGGCACGGCGCAGGCGCTCCACCTGGATGCCGTACTCCAGCACATTCTGGCGCACATCCAGCTTCTGCTGCTCCATGGAAATCTGCGTGTTGCGCTGGATGTTTTCCTTTTCGGCCAGGTCGGCCTCGGCATTGAGAATCTGCATATCCAGATTATCATTGGTCAGGACCAGGATGGCATCGCCGGCCTTCACCGGGGACCCCTCCTCGATGAGGATTTTCTCCACGATACCGCCTTCCTGGGGACTCAACTGGATGGTGGTCATAGGCTGCACACGGCCGCTGATGCGGATATAGTCGTTGAATTCGCCTTTGATAGCATTGGCAATCGTCACGGTGTCCTTGTCTACCCGCAAAGTCTTATTGTTGGGCCTGGCAAT
>JAEEUZ010000034.1 GCA_016290725.1 Bacteroidales bacterium
CCCTGCGCGCTCACTTTTGGGGAAGATGTGATTTTGTGTCCGGGACCTTCCCCAAAACCCATAGCTGGAAGCCATTTATTGGGGAAGATCAAGCCCCTAAAGTCACATCTTCCCCAAAAATGGTCAGTTATTTATCCCAAGAAGAAGAGACACGGTTTTTCTGTCTATGCCAAAAACTCTTGACAGTTGAGAGACGGATGTCCTCATAACACGGTTGGCATGCTGCATCAGACGGGCTTTCTTTTCGGACCCCAATTCACCGAGACCTTTCCCATACCATTCAATTGCCAATTCTTCCATGTCCTTACAAAAAGCGGAATCCTTTTTCATCTCTCTGGGGGCAATCTGAGTCTTTTGTGTCATTTCTGCCATCGACACGGTTCCCAAAAGTCTGAAGTAGAAGGACTGATCTCTGTTATAAGCATCTTCAAGATATTTGGTATCACAGAAACTCCATGGCTCTAGTTCGTTTTCTGCATTCAGCATCCACGGTACGCCGCTAAGGTCATCACCCGTTCTCATTATTGCCTCTCTCTCCCTTTTAGTCAATGCGGCCACTCTTATCAATCCTGGCTTTTCAGTATTGAACATTGCCCTGAATCCCGTCCATTTGTATTCGTTAAGGTTGACGGCTCCATTATCAAAGGCGTTCTTTGGTATATATGCCAGAACATTTCGCAGATACTTCATATCATAAACGCAGCGGACATCAACCGAGGTGTGCCTCAGAACCTTGCATTCCCCATAACGATTCTTGAACTTGGAGGAATAATTCCTTTTAACCTCGTGACCGAATGCCAAAGCGTCTTCTCTATTTCTTGCCAGGACAGCGGCATGCGCATGGTTTGAGGCAACGGCATAGATGATAATGACAACATTCTTTCTGTATGCACACACGCATAGAGATTTTACCATGGTATCGCAATCTGCGTCATCCCGGCAGATAACGCATTTTTCCAGCCCTTCCAAACTCATATGAAAGGGGAAAACAAAAGATTCCTCCCCGTCCGGCAATCTTCTGATTGCGGCTTTAACGTAACTCATTTGCCTTTCCTCCACGGATAATCATTCGGCTTGCCGATTTGAAAGAAGGATGTGTTACCAACTATTCGCGGACGTTCGATTCTTTTTGGATCAAATCCATAGAATGACTTTAGTGGATTCAGATATTTCTCTGTGTTTGGGATGACACTGAACATCATTGTTGACCAGAAATCTTCTGCCTGCTCATAGGGTGCCCCACTTGAACAAACTTCTGCCATGCTGAGGATGCGTACTACCTTGCTCATGCATGTGTTATGGTCTCCCCAGATTTTGCCAACCATTTTTGTCATCACTTCTCTGAAAAAGGACTCTGCCTTTTTCCCGTCAGCTGGATCTGCAAATTTGTCAAAAAGATCTTCATTGCCGGTGGTGATTTCCACCTGCCCGTTCTCGTCCATCGAGAATGTCATGATTGTTTTCATAATAATACCGTTTTGCGGAGAAGGCATAACCGTCCCCAGTTAATAATAATTAGCATTGCGCGCAAAACGGAAAAGGGCCCTTTCCCTCATAAGCCCTGGCCAGAATGGCCTGCATTGTCTGCACCTACGCATTACCGGATGCAGCACGCAATTATGACAGCGCTAAAGTATGATAAAAAACTGAATCTGCAAAGAAAAATGGGGAAGATGTGATTTTATGCCGGGGACCTTCCCCAAAACTTATATCCAGAAGCCATTTCTTGGGGAAGATCAAGCCCCTAAAGTCACATCTTCCCCAAAACAACGCGCAGATGCCCCTTCACCGTTTGAGTTTCCCGGGAATTATCCGTAAATTTGCGTGATGCAAAGCAAGGAGTACATACTGGTGCGGGGGGCGAAGGCGAACAACCTGCAAAACCTCAACGTAGATATTCCCAGAGGGGAATTCGTGGTTGTCACCGGGCTTAGCGGCAGCGGTAAGAGTTCGCTTGCCTTCGACACCATTTATGCAGAGGGGCAAAGGCGGTACATGGATACACTTTCCACGTACGCCAAGCATTTCATGGGTATTCTGGAGAAGCCGGAGGTGGAAGAAATCACCGGCCTGAGCCCAATCATCGCCATAGAGCAGAAAACCACCGGTAATAATCCGCGCTCCACCGTGGGCACGATAACGGAGATTTACGATTTCCTGAGACTTCTGTATGCGAAGGGCTCAAGGGCCTATTCTCCACTGAGCGGCCAGGAAATGGTGCGCTACACGGACGAGCAGATCGTGGACCTTATCATGACCAGTTACAAGGGTCGCAAGTGCTACCTGCTGGCTCCCCTCGTACGTGGTCGTAAGGGCCATTACAAGGAACTCTTCGAGCAGATGCGAAAACGCGGATACACCGAGATTCGCATTGATGAAGAGCTTCTTCCCCTGCAGGACGTGCAGGCCCTGGACCGCTACAAACCGCATTTTATAGAGCTTGTGGTGGACCGCCTGAAGCCCGGCGATGGAGACGATAAACGTGTGCGGGACTCCGTTGCCCGTGCTCTCAATATTGGTAAGGGCTCAGTTGCTGTGCTGGACCAGGAGACCGGCGCTCTTTCGCACTACTCCAAGCATCTGGTGGATCCCCAGACCGGAGTCTCTCTCCAGGAGCCCCAGCCACACAGTTTCTCATTCAACTCGCCGCAGGGATATTGCCCTCATTGCAAGGGTCTTGGGACCATAGTCGATGTGAACCCGGAAACCATCATTCCAGACCGCAGCCGCAGCATTGCCGATGGCGGAATCGTCCCCCTTGGGAAAGTGCGAGAAAACCGCAAGTTCGACATAATCCGTGCGATAGCACGTAAATACAATTTCAGCCTGTACGATCCCATCGAAGCCCTTCCGGACGAAGTGGTGAGCCTCCTTGTCTATGGCTCGGAAGACCTTTTCCGCGTAGGCGACGGCAACCTCACCGAAATGGAATCCTGGGGTGGCGTGCTGGAAAGCGTGGAAGACACGGTTACCTGCCCAGTATGCGGCGGAACCCGCCTGAACCGCGAGGCACTTTGCTTCAAGGTGGATGGGAAAACCATCAGCGAGGTATCGGCAATGGAGATGAGCGAACTGCGCGAGTGGCTGGATGCAATTCCCGCAGGGTTCAACGAAAGGGAGCAGGCCGTTTCGCGCGATATATTAAAGGAACTGAGGGAAAGGGTGCAGTTCATGCTGGATGTCGGCCTGGATTATCTTTCACTGGACAGGCCCACCGCGTCGCTTTCCGGTGGAGAATCACAGCGAATCCGGCTGGCCACGCAAATCGGCTCAAAGCTGGTGAACGTGCTGTACATTCTGGATGAACCCTCCATCGGCCTGCATCAGAAAGACAATCATAAGCTGATAGAATCCCTGAAGGCACTTCGCGACGAGGGTAATTCCGTGATGGTGGTAGAGCATGACGCTGAAACCATGCTCAACTCGGACTGGCTGGTGGACGTTGGTCCCGGGGCCGGAGAACAGGGAGGCAAAATCTGCCTCAGCGCACCGCTGTCAACGCTTTTGAAGGGTGAAAAGATGGATGCCGATACCGCCTCACACGCCGTCACCGGCAATTCCGTAACGCTGGACTATCTGCGCGGGAAGGAAACTATCGACATACCTACTGAGCGCAGAAAGGGCAACGGACATCAGCTTGTGCTACGTGGCGCCCGCGGCAATAACCTCAAGAGCATAGACGCTTCGTTCCCGCTTGGCTGCCTGGTGGGCGTGGCCGGGCTCAGCGGTAGCGGCAAATCGAGCCTGGTGAACGAGACGCTCATGCCCATTCTCAAGCAGAAGTTCTACCGCAGCAAAGAGAAACCTCTGCCTTACGATACCCTGGAAGGCATTGAGTATCTGGATAAACTCATTGAAATAGACCAGTCGCCCATTGGCCGCACCCCGCGTTCCAACCCGGCAACGTTTACTGGTGTATTCAACGATATTCGCGCTCTCTTTGAACAGACACAGGATGCAAAGGTTCGCGGATACAGGGCCGGACAGTTCTCCTTCAACGTGCCCGGCGGCCGCTGCGAGGCATGCAAAGGCGCCGGCATTAAGGTAATTGAGATGAATTTCCTGCCGTCGGTAAACGTTCCCTGCGACGAATGCCGCGGCAAACGCTACAATGAGGATATCCTGGCCGTGCGTTACAAGGGAAAGAGCATTGCCGATGTACTGGACATGCCGGTGGACGAGGCCTACGAGTTCTTCAAACCCGTGCCCAAAATCGCTGCGAAATTGAAGGCGATGGTGGATGTGGGCCTTGGCTACGTGCACCTTGGCCAGAGCGCCGTCACCCTTTCCGGTGGCGAATCCCAGCGCATGAAACTGGCAGCTGAACTGTCGCGCCCCTCAACGGGCAGCACGCTGTACATCCTGGACGAGCCCACCACGGGCCTCCATTTCCAGGACATAAAAGTGCTCTTGAGCGTGCTTCAGAAACTGGTGGATGCGGGTAACACCGTAATCATCATCGAGCACAATCTGGATGTGCTCAAGAGCGTGGACTGGCTTCTGGACATGGGCCCGGAAGGCGGCCGCCGCGGCGGCCTCATCGTGGCAGAGGGCACTCCCGAACAGCTTGCCGCAAATCCTGCCTCCGTCACAGGCCCGTACCTGCGGGGCGTTTTGGAGAAGTAAATTTACAGCGTTTGGCCGCCGATGAATTCCCGCATGATGGATGTGGGAGGGATGGCGGCGATTTCGGAGGGCTGAAGGGCCACGATATACTCAAGGAACTTGTGCAGGCGAACCGCCTCGGAAAATGCCGGGGAGGAGGGCAGGATGCGCCTCAGGAGAGGATCTGCAAAGTACTTGAGCATGGGAAGCTCGTACAGGAGGGCGGTGTTCAGCTGCACGTCGGCATTCTCCTGGAACGGGAAAATCCATTTGTCCTCACCGCGGCGCACAGAGGGCCAGCGGAGCAGTGTGTCTTCCGGAGTTATGCCGCGGACGCGGTTGTCCCGCACCATGCGGCGCAGGAGACGGTTGTCGGTGGTGGAGATGCAGTTGTTCTCGTCCAGCTTCAGGGATGTAAGGGCCGATGCATACACGCGGAAGATGCGGCTCTGGTCCACCGTTGGCACCATATCCGGATCAAGGGCGTGAATACCTTCCATAATAAGAAGGTCGTTCTCTTCAAGATGCATCATATTGCCCTCGAAGAAAGGTTTCCCCTGCTTGAAATCGTAGCGGGGAACCTCAATTTCCTCGCCGCGGAGAAGGGCCTCCAGATGCTGCGCCAGCAGCTCCAGATCCATAGTCTGGAGGGCCTCGAAGTCATAGTTTCCGTCTTCGTCCAGCGGGGTGCGCTCGCGGGAAACGAAGTAATTGTCCAGTTCTATCACCTTGGGGTAGAGCCCAAGCACACGGCACTGCTGGGCAAGCCGCAGTGAAGAAGAAGTCTTTCCGCTGGACGACGGCCCGGCGATGAACACGATCTTCAGACGCTCACGCTCTGCGTATATTTTATCGGCCACACCCGCGTAAGCCCTTTCCTGACGGGCCTCGCACAGATTGATGAGCTTCACCGCCTTTCCGTCCAGAAGCGTCTGGTTAAGCGCGGCAACGCTCTTGATGCCGGTATTCTTGCACCACTGGCCATAGTCCTTAAGCGTGTTGGTAAGCTTTATCTGCTTGCGGCGGGGAATGGGCTTGGAAACATCTTCAGAGGAGGGATACTGCAGGCAGAAACCATGATGATAAGGCATAAGGTCGAATACCTCCAGATATCCGGTGGAAGGCACCAGCGGGCCGTGGAAACTGTCGGCCACGCCATCCAGGAAATAGATGCTGTAGAAGGGACGGCCGATGGTGTACTCCAGCCCGGCCTTAAGGGGCTGCCTCTGCGACTCGAATATTTTGGACGACTCCCCTACCGGCATTTTCTTCTTGGTGAAAGGAAGGTCCAGGCTCACCAGGCGGCGCATCTCATCGCGCAGACGCACAATCTCATCGTCCTCGATGCGGCGGTCGTCAAAGCGGCAGTAAAGGCCGCTGGGAAGCGAGTGGTTGATCTCCAGCGCTTCCTCCGGGAACTGCGAGCGCATTGCCCTCTGCAGCACAAAGCACAGCGAGCGGATATACGTACGCCTTCCTTCCGGGTGATTGTAGCCGATGAACTCCACCTCGTGCGGATAGAACAGGGTGAAGTCCAGTTGCTTCAGTTTATGGTCCACCAGTGCCGCCAGGGTGCGATACTGCTTCCCGGTTTTGGGATCGGTAACAAACTCCGGCGCAATGTCACGCAGACGCTGCCCGGCCTCAACAGGATAATACTTCCCGTCGTTGATACAGTGAATTCTGATTTCTTCCATTATTTCGACCACTTAGCCACGACATAACTTCCTTCCTTGCCACCAAGGACGCGATTCACCTCATTTCCTTCGGCATCCAGCTCATCCCCAAGGGTGGCCGATACGAAATGGAAACCATCCTCAAGAGTATAATTGCCGATGAATGTATCCGGCGACAGCTTTATGGAGCAGTTCACTCCGGAGCGCTCGAGCTTCCAGGCGGGATTGCCGATGGTGAATGCCTCCCCGCCCGTGAACGGGCCCACAATGTAGATGGCGTCATCGGCAGGAGTTGTATCGGGAATAATGACGCTGATGTCAATCCTCGAATCCAGTACCACCGGAGGCTTGCTGCCCTGGCAAGACGTTATCATGGCCAGGGCCATGAGCGCAAACAATAACTTTCTCATAATACAATCTCCCTGATCGATATCGCAAATCCGCCGCTGCGGGCCATGTGGATGGGGATGACATCGGCCGATGTGACCTCTTTCTTCTCGATTACGTATGACTGCGGAGCCGTCTCATAATCGGCATCGGGGCCGTCACGGTAGATGATTGCCTCGTACTTGAGGTCCGGATTCAGGAAGTTCAACGCCAGGGAGTAGTCCATCGCGTTTTCGCCGGTTATGCCGCCAACGTACCAAACGTCGCGCGGCTGCGCACCGGCAAGCGTATTCACGCCCTCCGGCAGGGCAAATACAAAGCGTGCGGCTCCGGAAATGGCATCCTTCCTGCCATCGGCCAGAGTGGCCACGGAGGCCTGCGACTTGTTCAGTGACTCCACCTTGGGATGACGGGCCACGATGATGTGAGAACCGGGCTCTGCGCTCAAGTACAGGCTCTGGTCCCAGTCAACCGCAACGTCCTTGATGAACTGGAAGGCGTCCATGAAGCGCTCGTAGTTCTCGGGAAGGTCGGCAGCCATCTGCAGGGGGCTGTAGAACGTCACGTAAAGTCCCAGATGATTGCAGATGGTGTGGCGCATCTTGCCGCTCTGGCCGGGAGCTGTAATGGCCATATCCTGCTCCACGATGCCGGGAGTGTAGTCCATCGGCCCGCCCTGAAGGCGCGTGAATGGCAGGATTGTGGTGTGGCCCGGATTGATGCGGGAACGGTATTCCCCGCCCATCGCACTCTCGTTACCTATCATGTTGGGATATGTACGGCAAAGACCGGTGGGGCGCACGGCCTCATGCGCATTAACCATGATGTGATGCTTTGCCGCTTCCCTGATGCAGTACAGGTAATGATTGATAAGAGGCTGGCTGTAATGACGTTCGCCGTAAGGGATTATCTCGCCCACATATCCGCTCTTCACGGCGTCGTAGCCATATTTGTTCATCAGGTCGTAGGCCTCTTCCAGGTGCCTCTCATAATTGAGGGTCGATGAAGAAGTCTCGTGGTGCATAATCAGGCGTATACCCTTGCCATGGGCATATTTGTTGAGTTCAGGCAGGTCGAAATCCGGATAAGGTGTGACGAAATCGAACACATAGTCCTTCTTGCAGCCGAACCAGTCTTCCCAGCCTTCGTTCCAGCCTTCGATAAGAAGGGCGTCGAAGCCATTGTCTGCGGCAAAGTCGATGTAACGGCGCACATTCTCGTTGTTGGCGCCGTGGTTGCCATGAGGAGTAGCCTTGGAATAATCCGTAACGCCAAGCTTGATGGACGGGAAGTCGTAGGTATATGACCACTGGGTTTTGCCGGTAATCATCTCCCACCATACGCCCATGTATTTCACGGGATGAATCCAGGAAACATCGTCCAGGGCGCAGGGCTCGTTCAGGTTCAGGATCAGGCGGCTGGCCAGCACGTCGGTTGCCTTCTCGCACACCATAACCGTGCGCCAGGGAGTGTTGCAGGGAGCCTGCATACGGCCCTTGACGTCCTGTGCATCAGGAGTGAGCCACGTGCGGAATGTAAGCTTGCTGGGTTTCAGCTCCAGGTTGGTTGTGGGATAATCCACCACGGCAGCCTCATGGATATTGATGTACAGCCCGTCGTCGGTCTTCATCTGAAGGGCGGTCTGCACGCAATTCTTGTTGATTTCCTCCTGGGAGGCCTGATAGATACGGCTCTTGTGATTCAGGGAAGGAATCTGGCGCAGGCGGCTGCAGGTGTAGTTATACTCCTGGGAATCATAGTCGCCGCTTATCCACCATGCGGTGTGGTTGCCCGTCATCGCGAATTCCGTGAGTTCCTCTTTGATGTTGAAATAGATGAGCTTGTTCTCCATCGGGAACTCGTAGCGGAAGCCCAGGCCTTCGTCGTACAGACGGAAACGAAGGTTCATGTTCACACCGTCCTTGCGGGTGAGGCGCACCAGCATCTCATTGTAGTGATTGCGGATGCTTGCCTCCTCTCCCCAAACGGGCTCCCAGGTCTCGTCCAGGCTGTCGCGGCTGGCATCGACAAGGGAGAATCCATCCTTGAGATCATCCATGCCGATGAGTTCAAACCCCAGTCGTGAAGGCTTCACAACGGCATTTCCTTCGTGAAGAAGCTCATACGCCGGAGCGCCCTTCGCAGTGAGGCCCACACGCACTTCCAGTTTCCCGTCCGGGCTGGAAAGCGTCTCATAATCCTTTATCTCCACGCCACAGCAGCTGGCAAGAAGCGCTGCGGCAAGAATCAAAACAACTTTTCTCATTTTGTAAGAACAATATAATCACCCGGAGCCAGGTCGACCTCATACTCTCCCTCATGGGTGGTGGCATGGAAGACATCGGTATAGATACCGTCGAGTTTCACCGTGTAATGGATGGGAGCCGATTCAAGATTCTTGAAAGGCTCGGCAATGGTTTCTCCCTGGGGACGGTTGTCGTTTGCAGCAGATGCCTCAGCCTTGGGCTGATCGGCCTTTTGAGACTCTCCGAAATATGCCAGCACAATCACTTTGTTGCCGTCCTTTTCGCGATGGAAGGCCACCATGCCGTCGTTACCGGTTTCCCACCAGGTGATTTCGCCGCCGCGTTCGCCAGCATCAAGAGCGTGATTCTCGTGCTTGAGGGCCGTGAGCTTGCCATAGAAGTCTGTGAAATCGTTAGGTGTACCCCAGTCGATGGGATCTTTCTCGAAGAAAGCCAGACGGTGGTCCATACCGATTTCCTGCCCGGTGTAGATGAGCGGCTGGCTGTTCGGAAGGGTGAAGCAGAGCACGGCACATGCCTGTGCGGCCTTTCCCTCGCGCTCGAATTCGGTGCCCTGCCAGGAGTTCTCATCGTGGTTGGATGTGAAGGTGAGGCGGAAGGCTTCTTTGGGGAAAGCTTTTGCGTCCTTCTCTACATAGGCTTTCAGGTCGGCTGCGTTCTTGCTGCCCTGGGCCATGCTGTTGAGCAGATGGTGGAGTTCCCAGGCGTAGTTGGCATCGAAGGTTTCGGTGGGATCTGCCAGGTTGGTGCGCTCGGCTTCTGCCAGGAGGTAGATTTCCGGATAGTCCTTGTTCATCTTGGGCAGGATTCCCTTCCAGAATTCTGCGGGAACTTCTCCGGCGGCGTCGCAGCGGAAGCCGTCCACGCCCTTTTCCAGCCAGAAACGCATTGCGTCATCCTGGGCCCACCACACTTCCTCGTTTTCGTAGTTTAGGCTGCGGGTATCGGTCCAGTCGTATTCCCAGATGGCGTTGCCCAGGCTGTCGCGCTCGTAGAAGTCTGCGGGCTTTTCGGTCATCCACACATGGTCCGGAGCGGTTTGGTTGGCAACCCAGTCCAGGATAACCTTGAGGCCCAGTTCATGAGCCACGCCGAGCATGTGCTCGAAATCTTCCATCGTGCCGAATTCCGGGTTCACTTTCTTATAGTCCGATATGGCATAATACGAGCCCAGTGAGCCCTTACGCCCTTCCGTGCCGATTTCGTACATGGGCATGAGCCAGACGATGTCTACGCCAAGGTCCTTAAGGCGCGGCAGATGCTGCTCAAGCGCAGCAAAAGTGCCCTCCTGGGTGAACTGGCGGATATTCACTTCGTAAACCACGGAATTGTAGGTCCATTCCGGGTGTAACGGGGCCTCCTGCGGCTTCTCCTTGCATGCAACCATGCAAACGGCAACAACGGCCAATACTGCGATTACTAGTTTTTTCATATGTGTTTGTTTTTTAAACATTTCGTTTAAGTCGTCGGGAACAAAACTTTTTCTACCCCACAAGGGGGAGCGAAAAAGTTTTTTCCCTCCTCTTGTACTACATTAAACCACTTCGTTTGTCATTTCGAGCCTCCCTACTTGTCATTTCGAGCGTAGTCGAGAAATCTCATTTATTACTTGCTAATTGTAGTTTTATAAGTTCGCGTTTCACGTCCGGGCCATACGCATATTCCCCCACATCAAGGGTGTCAAGAAGGTACAGGTCCTGGCCCTGGAAGAGCGTTTTCTGCGCCAGGGCGCGGATTTCGCGGGCTTTGTCCATGGACTCTTTTGGGACGATGAGGTGGCATGGGATGATGTACGCAACGGGGTTGGAAGCCACGGCGTGGGCGACGGCCCGCACGCCCTGGGGGTTGTCCACCAGGGATGCGAACTCCGAGTAGCTGTGAAGGCGGGGTTCCAGATCGTAGATGGCTTTCCACACTTTCAGCTGGAACCTGGTGCCGAAAAGGCGCATATCTTCCCAGCGGGTTTTGGCGGCAAGGTCCACGAGTTCTTCCGTGGTTATCTTACGGGTTGTTACCCGGCCTGTTTTCTCCGGAGGAAGGGAGGCGATTTCCGCGGCAATCTTGGGGAAATGCCTGTAATCCCCGGCCACGGAAGCTAGTTTGCCGTCGATTTCGATTACAATCCACTTGGACATGACAGTTTCAGTGTATAAATTCCTCCCAATATACAAAATCTTTGGCAGAAATGAAAGACCACCCTGTTTTTGCCGTAAAATGCAACTCTCTGAATCTTTGGCAGATACACAAATTGCCTGGGGCAAAAATGCCCCAGGCAATTTTCATAAAACACTAACACACAACGAGTTACATTTTACGCGCGCTACCCTCTTTCGCAGACGTAGTCGAAGAAGGGCTGGATATCTTTCTTTGCGAGGAAGCGCGCCATATACACCTGGTCGCCCAGGGCGCCGGAAAGGGCGGCGGGCATGCGGTCGCACATGCATATGGCATCGCCGTAGGCGGCCAGAATATCGCCGTGGGTGTGCTTGTAGGTGCAGGAATCACGGCGGCTGGCATAGGCGCAGAAGTACTGCTCGCCCTGCTCTTTGTGGCGCTCACCGAAGGCGACCATATCGGCCCAGATCTGATATACGTCGGTGGAGTGGGCGAAGTTCATCATGTCCGGGGTGTAGCCGCCGGCGGGGCGCATGTTCACCTCCAGGCCCACGAAGGTGCCTTTGGGGCCCAGGCCCTCGCGGTCTCGGTCGATCTTGAAGAATTCAAGATGCACGAAACGGCTGCGGATTCCGAAGGCCTTCACTGTCCTGCGACCGGCGTCGCGGAGGGCTGCGGGCACGGTTTTATCGACATAATAACAGGAGTCCAGGCCTTTGTTCACGATTTCCATGATGGGGGTGGGATATACGCCCATCGACTCGAAAAGCGGTTCCTGCCGGTCATTGTAGACGGCATCGTACGACACCAGAAGGCCGGTTATGAACTCTTCCACCACAAAGGCGCGGAAGTTCTGCGGATGTGATGCGAACCACTCCTGAAGCTCCTCAACTGAGTGCAGTTTAAACGTTCCTTCTGCGCCAACTCCATTGTCCGGCTTGGCGATGATGGGATAACCAACCTTGGCAGCGAACGCCTTCACCGCGGCAAAGCCTTCCGCCGCCTTGATCTGACGCGCCGTGGGCACTCCGCCAAGGGCGTAGTACTTCTTCATCTCGCTCTTGTTCTTGATGGCGGCGATGTGGTCGTTGCGGATGCCTGTTACCACGTTGAAATCCGTGCGCAGGCGGGCGTCCTGCTCCAGCCAGTATTCGTTGTTGGATTCAATCCAGTCTATCTTGCCCCACTTGTGGGCGAACCATGCCACGGCGCGGTACACCTGGTCGTAATCCTCCAGGTTCTGCACCATGTAATAGTCGGTGAGGCAGTTGCGGAGCTCCCAGGGAAGGTTCTCGTAGGGAGTATCGGCAATGCCCAATACATTCACGCCATTGTTTTTGAGCCCCGCGCAGAAATGCCAGTAGGTCTGCGGAAAATGGGGAGAGATGAATATGAGATTCATAAAACTGTATGATTTATTTTCATGTGAAACCTGCCTCATGGCCCCGCCGAAAATCTCCCACGCGGTGCCGTAAAGCGTACTTCTTCCGTCTTTGCAGAGGATATACCCTCCGTCCGGGAACGTATAAAATTTATGGCCGATGCTGTCCGGAATCACAATGTCTTCGAACAGCCGCTTTCCGTCGATCTCCATCCCTCGAACCTGACCGTAGTGCGGGACGATGTTGATGCTTGTGAGCCCCAACCCCCGGAGCCATTTCTTGTATTTCGAGTCGATGGCTTCTCCGCTAAGCTCCGGATGCGCATATACCAAATCGGCACAGTTCATCGACCCGGCGCTGCATCCCATAACCAGCCCGTCATAGCCCTCCAGGATGCCTTTCAGGCCGATTTCGCCGATGAAGCGGTTCTGGGTTGGAGTGTGCCCGCCGCAGAGAATCACCCAGTCGGCATCGGCAACGAGCCTTGCCGCATCGGGGGCGTTATGACGGTCCAGCATGATGACTTTGGAGGTGCGGATTCCGGAGCGATGGATGCAAAGAGTCATTCCCTTGCGAACCGATTCGGTGAAACCCTTGTCGTCCGGCGCCGCGCTGATCAGCAGCACCCGCGGGCTTTTATCGCCGCCCCTTCTTGCCACAGCCTCCGCCAGCTCCCGCTTCACGGTCTTCAGAAAGCCGTTGTCCTTGGTGAACGACGGCTCGCCGTAGCGGGTGGGACTGCCTGTGAGAATAAGGGTCATTGCTCCTGAAGGCGGTGGAGGTGGCAGAATATGAGGTTGCCGGAGGCGTCGCGAAGGTGCATACCGTTGCCGCGGCAGTAGCGGAACCATTTGCATGCGGCGCACTCCCCGGTATGCATCCAGGAGCGGTCGCGATACTGCTGGTAGCGGGTTTGCCACACGGTGACGAAATCGTCCTTGTATATGTTGCCCTGGCTGTAGTCGGCACGGATGCTGGGGCAGGCGGCGATGGAGCCATCGGCCATTACAGATCCCACGGTTATGCCCGCCGAGCATATAAAGAAACCGTCTCGCACTTCGCCTTCGTAATCCCCCAGGAAGCCCTCGCAGCCGTAGCTGCATTTGATGCGGCCCTCCTTGCGCGTGGCCTTGATGAAATCCAGCGCGGCGCGGAATTCTTCGCCGGAAAGCCGGAGCTCCGGATCCTGGGCGGCGCGGCCCACGGGGAACACCGTGAACAGGCGCCAGGCCTTTACGCCGAGGGATATGAGCAGTTCCTTGATCTGCGGCAACTGCTTGATGCTACGTTTGTTAACGCAGGTAACGACATCGAATACAACCGCTCCGGAAGAAGCCACCATGCTGATAGCTTTCAGGGCTTTATCGTATGTGCCGGGCATCCCGCGCATCCAGTCATGGGTTTCTCCTATGCCGTCCAGGCTAATGGTCACGGAGCGAAGCCCGCTTTCCAGAAGGCTCTTATAGCGTTCCGGCGTGAGCCCCACGGCATTCGTAACCATACCCCAGGGGAAACCCCGCTCATAAAACGCCCGGCCGCAACGCTCAAGGTCTTTCCGCACCAAAGGCTCCCCTCCCGTGACAATAATCATCACCTTGTGGGGATCGTATGCTTTTGCAATACTATCCAGCGTGGGAAACAGATCCTCCACCGGCATGTCCTTGAAAGCGGCGGTTTTGTGGCAGTCGCTTCCGCAGTGCCGGCAGGCAAGATTGCAGCGGAGGGTACATTCCCAAAAAAGCGTAGTCAAGGGATGTTCCCTGATTACGCTTTCCTGTAGATTTCGGTTCACCTCAAGGGCGAGGCGCTTTTTCAGGCCGACCATTATTCTTTTTCAAGAGTAACGTCCAGGCTGCCTTCGTAGGAGCCATTGTCCCACTTGCCGTCGCCAGTCTGTGTTTGCTTAAGCGTGGCCTCCGCCTCCAGAGTCTTGAACTTGCCGCCGTTTTCCTCTCCGTCAACATCTTCGAATACCAGCTGAAGTGTCTCCGTGGGGAATCCTTCGCTGGCAATGGAATAGCTGCCGTCTTCGGCTGTTTTAATATCATCGGTCCAGATATTCTCGGACTTAACCTGGATTCCGGGGATGGGATTGCCTTCCGCATCCTTCACCGTGCCGATGACCTTAAACTCCGCATGCGGGCATCCGTATTCGCATACCGGTGCGACGATATTGCCGATAATATCGCAACTGTTAAATCCTAGCAGCGAAAGGATTGCGGCGCCAATAGCCCTGAATATGTTTTTCTTTTTCATGCCGATACTGTTTTGTCCTACAAATATAGACACTTCTTTCGTTTATTCCAATTATTTGTCATCTCGAGCCCCCTTTGTCATCTCGAGCGTAGTCGAGAGATCTCAGGATTTCGACGAAGTCGTTGAACTGCCAATCCGACAGGGGCCGGATCTCCTCCATCGGCACAGTGGTGGCAAGGCCAACCACTTTCGTCCCTGCAGCCCGGGCCGATTGCAGGCCCTTAATGCTGTCTTCGAACACGATGCATTCCTCCGGCTTGAAGCCCAGACGGGCCGCCGCCTTCAGGTAGCAGTCCGGGTCCGGCTTGCTGGCCTTAAAGTCTTCGCTCGTGAGAATGGCGTCGAATGTCTCGATAAAGCGCGGGAAGCTGCGGTACACGTTGGACATCTTGGTGCGGTTGCTGCTGGTTACTACCGCCATCGGCACACCCCTCTTCCGGAGTTCCGCCACATACTCCCTCGCCCCCTTCACCGGGTAGAAAGGCATATTCGCCTCGAACTCGTCCATAAGGCGCGTAACCTCCGGCCGCAGGTACTCCCTATCGCCGGAAAACCACCTCTCCAACGTATCCACCAGCGTTGTGCCCTTTATGTCCTGCACCATCTCCGGATGCCCGGGAATGTACCTCGCCGCAATCTCGCCCCAGTAGTTGTCGTACTGCTGCTCCGTATCTATCAGCACCCCGTCCAAATCGAACAGCGCCGCCTTGAATGTCATTTCTTTTTTCACGTCTTTTGCGTCCTTTTTGCAACTGTCGCCCATTTCGCGACCATCGCGTTTTTCACGCCGCAAAATTAGCTATTCGCCCCGAGTTTTGCAAACCGCCCCCCCCTGGACGCACAGTTTTGGAGACGTTGTGTTTTTATGCCGGGGAACTTCTCCATAACCATTGGGTACACTCTCACTTTTGGAGACGTTCCCGCCCCTGAAATCACAACGTCTCCATCAGCAGGCACGAATGCCGGCCGCGCCAAAACAATTTCGCCACCCCGGACCGAACCGGAGTGGCGAAAAAGTATAGGAATCAGGATCGCTTAAAGAGTGATGTCCTGCAATGCTGTTTCATACCATGCGTAGGTAGCACCAGCCTGAAGCGCACCGCTTGCGGGCAGGCCAGGAATCTTGGATTTCGGAATACTGATTTCAAGATAGTAATCAGCGTCATCTGCAGTGGACGAGGTAGGATTATTACCATAAGCCACTATACCCGCATCGGTTACTGCACTGCCATTAATCGTTGCAGCATTTATGGTGCCATCAACGCAGGTCGGCGTGCCTTGTGATGAATTTGTGAAAGGATAGAATTCTACTGTTGCCTCAAGGTTTTTAAGATCTTCAGCAGAATAGGAACCGGAATCGTCCCAACTAAACCCGATCTTAAGTGCATTTCCAGATGTCATCCTATTCTTCCTCAAGACGAAATAAAAATAGAGGTTACTGGAATCAGAATAGAACTTCCAAGAACGGATTCTGGAAGGGCCGTCACTTCCGCTGGTCAAAGTAGCAACAAATGACCAGTCTGTCATATCTCCATCAATGGTGATGGAAGAAGATGAAGACATATAAGAGAAGTCCGGCTCGGGATACGGGAATTTATGAGCAACGACTTGGATTTCTTTTGTCTCGCTATTGAAAATAATATCTTTAGATCCTGCATTTCCTGCGTTGAACGCCCAGTTGCTGGAAGGATATGCCTCGCCCCAATCTTTGTTTTTGCGAATCTTGAACTCATCGCCAGCCGCGAAAGTGCAGCCTGCAAGAATCCAATACTTGCCGTCTTTCATCATCTGGACATTATCCTGCCAGGCGCTGCCGTTGATGTTTCCGGAGAATGACCATTCGCAGGCAGCATCCTGAACAAACTTAGAATAAAGAGGAATATCACGGGCAGGCAGCACGAGAACATCGCCACGTTTAAGGTCGTTTGCCTGAGCCTTAAGTTTCGTAGACCAAACCGTAACATGATTCTCATCCTCTATCTCAAACTGAAGCTTAGGAGTGGTGAGTTCTGGAACAGGGAAAATCCAGGTGAATGAACCGGAACTCTTCCATGCATGCAGGGTGACGTTATTCTTATTGACATCTTCCGCTCCAGTATCCACTGCCAGAGCATCTGTACCCGCGTTGGCGGGATTCACGTGGAAGGCACCCGCAATCTGCTGTCCGGTAACAGACATCTTCGCATGATAAGTTCCACTAACGAGATTGTTGATGGTAACCTTTACAGCCGCACCGGCGTGCTTGAAGGCAATATTATCGCTACTGCTTGTTATGGGGGCTACGAGAGGTGTCAGCATTCTGCCGTTAGAATAACCGTAGTACTCCTCCTTCATTTTGAAATAGACGACACCATCCCAAACATTGGTTTGAGAACTGGACGGATAAGTAGCGGAGAGGCCTTCAGTATCCCACCAAGGGAAGTATGCGGCCGTTGCAGTGGCCCCTGAAGGGTCAGCTGCAGAGGCAATGGTAAATTCACCCTCGGCTTGACCAGCGGAGGCGGCATTGAGCTTGAAGGGCTGATTCTTATCGCCCCACGCAGGGAAATAAATACCAATCATGTCGTTCTCCGCCCAGACGAGTCCGTTGCTGGCATCGATAGTTGCCTTTGTATCGGCATCAGAGAGAGCCTCAATGGAGGCCTTGAAGGTAAAGCCGTCTTTTGCGGGCTTCACATCGTTGGTTTCAATTTCTTTCTGGCAAGAGAGAAGAGTAAGTGTAGCAACGGCTACAAGAAATAATGCTTTTTTCATAGTCGTTCGCTTTTTAAGGGGTCGCAATTTCATCCTCTTCTTCCCAACTACCGTCCACAGTGGTCATTTTTTCCACTTCGGACAGAATGGTCTGCTCCAGCCTTACCTCGTAAGACAGGAATTCAGGTGTTACATACTGTTTTTTTAGCATAACAATATATGATTATTAGTAATTATTGTCATTGCAAAAACTTGCGGCACGCAAGTTAAGCGTTTTCAGGCACAAATGCAAAAATAACGGCACAAAAATGATTTCGTGCCGTTTCATATTAAAAGGCCGATGGGGACGCTCAGAAGGCAGCCACAGCGTAGACGGGGCGGGATATGTACACGCGCATCTCAGGGTTGTTTTGGTCGAAGTCGATGTCGCCGGGGAGCTCGGAGAAGTAGCCATAGGTGGAGTGGAGGGCCCAATATGAGTTCTCCTGTGCGACTTCATCGCCCAGCACGGACAAGACACTGAGGGCGCGGTTTAGCTCGCCGCAGGCGGGGAGATACCATGAGGGGCCGAGGGAGGTGCACCACTTCAGAGCGGGGAAGTGCCTTTTCCAGCCGCTGATGGCCTGGATTGCCTTTGCGTTCGCCATACCGTCTGAGTAACTGGTGTTCCCGAAATCCTTGTGGTGGCCGTCGAAAAACTCCAGCGGCTCGGACACCTCAACCGAAATCACCTTTCCGTGAGCGCCGCGGGACGAGATTTCAAAGATAACGCCCTTGTGCCCGTCGACAACCAGCGTATCGCCGATCTGATGCTTCAGGGGGCCATTATACTCCTTGTCGATGGCCCAGTGATGATGCGGCGATTTGCCGGGCATGCCTTCCGGAATCGCTCCGTCCAGCTCCATCAATCGGCACATATTGTCTATGACACTTGCCGATGACGCCCCGAGCTTTGCAAGGGAGAGCGGCTTCCCTCCTGCAATATTAATCTGCTTGATATCCTTGCTGCGAAGGAGAGAGTAAACGGAGAAACAATCTTCGCATGCCACGTCAATGATAACCGTATTGAGCACTCCCCTCTCTCCCTGCCACATGTCGCATGCGCCGGCTTTAATCTTCAGGGTGCTGCCATCCTTGAAATAAATGCGTTCAGGAGATATTTCGTCGGTCGATTCCGACAAAAAGGGAATCCGCCCTGAAACTTCGATGGTCAATCTCACAATGTCTTCATCCGGATCATACACTATGACGAAGTCCGCCACACCCCCGCGCCCGCCATCCACATCTATTCCGCTTGTGGAGGCCTTGCCCGGGCCCACGCCGCCACCAACATAGTAAGTAACGCCGCCAACAGTGTATGCCTGCGCGAACGCAGCTACGCTCAAAAAAGCCGCTGCAAGAAAGGTAATTAGTCTTTTCATTTTTTCTTATTTGCAATTTTGTCGATGATCAGGGCGATGGCGCCGTCGCCGGTGACGTTGCAGGCGGTGCCGAAGCTGTCCATGGCGATGTAGAGGGTAATCATGAGGGCCTGCTGGGTGGCGTCGAAGCCAAGGATGCTGGACAGGACGCCCAGGGCGGCCATGATGGCACCGCCCGGAACGCCGGGGG
>JAEEUZ010000035.1 GCA_016290725.1 Bacteroidales bacterium
GTCGTCGGTGATTTCCATGCCGGGCATGCGAAGGAGAAGGTCCTTGAGCATGGCGTTGGCTCCCACGCGGAAAGCGGAGGCGTTGAATTCCACCGTGTCCTTTTTCACCACGATGGGATTTCCTGCGGCCGTAACCACAACCCCCTCAAGGAAATACGGATCTTCTTCGAGCTTAACCGTGCCCATGTCCACCTTGCTTTCCTTGAAGTGGCGCTCCTTGAGGAAGGGTTTATAACCCATCATCTCCACATGGAACACGTAACTGCCGTATGGCACCTCATCCAGTTTGGCTACGCCGTTTGCGTCGGAAAGGGTAAAGTTTGTAATCGTTGTATCCTTCGACGGGACAACATACACGGAAGCGAAGGGCATTGGGTCTCCGGTTTGGGCATCCAGCACGGTTACCTTGATTTCGCTCATCCGCTCCTGCCAGAGATTGTCGTTGATGATAACCACCTGGGCCTTAAGGCCGATACATGCGCCCATCGCAAGTATTACTGCCGATAAAAGTTTTTTCATACACTACTACTTATAACCACTACAAAGTTAGTCAAAAATACTAAAAACCAGCGAGTAATTCTTCCACGGAAGTGATATTTTCGATGAGAAGGCGATCCTCCGCGGGGAGCATGCCCGTTGCCACATAATGGTCCAGCAGGGCGAGGAACGGGTTGAAGAAGCCGTCCAGGTTCAGGACGATGACGCGCCCCTCATATCGGCCCAACTTTTTCAGCACCATGGTCTCGATGATTTCATCCAGTGTGCCGATGCCGCCCGGCAGGGCTATCGCCGCAACGGTTCCCTCCCGCATGGCCTCCTTGCGCTCCGACATGGTTTCCGTCCAGACGGTTTCCGACAGGCCGGGGTACTCGATACCGTTCATGAAGCGGGGGAGTACGCCTTTGTGGTGTCCGCCGCATTTTACGGCGGCGTCTGAAACCCAGCCCATCGTTCCTTTGCCGGTGCCTCCGGACACTATTCCATAGCCTTTGGCGCACAGGCCTTCAACAACCATGGCGGCCTTTTCGTTGAATTTCCTAGGGGCGGCGTAACTTGCCGAGCAAAAGATGACGACGTTTTTCATAACTGTTTACAAAAATACGAAAATAAACCGATTTTGGCTATATTTGCCACTGATTATGGAAAACACCATCACAGAAGAACGCAAATGGAAGATACTCTCCACGGAGTATCTGGTCCGCCGCCCCTGGCTCACCGCCAGGCGCGACGAAGTTCAGCTGCCGGACGGCCGCGTGAACAAGGAGTATTACGTGCTTGAATACCCGGACTGGGTGAACGTCATCGCCATAACTCGTGAAGGCGAAATGGTGCTGGAGCGCCAGTATCGGCACGGATTGGGAAAAACCTGCTACGAGCTGCCCTGCGGGGTAATCGAGGAAGGGGAGACGCCGCTTGAGGCGGCGCGTCGCGAACTCCTGGAGGAAACCGGCTATGCGGGAGGGGAGTGGAAGCCATGGATGGTGCTGTCGCCCAACCCCAGCACGTCCACTAATCTCACGCACAGCTTTCTGGCCGTGGGCGTAGAGAAGGTATCGGCCCAAAAACTGGATGCCACGGAAGACATCCAGGTGACGGTGCGTCCCCTGTCATACGTGAGGGAATTGCTGGAAAACAATCAGATCCTGCAGGCGCTCATGGCCGCGCCCCTGTGGAAGTACATCTACGACAATCAGAGGCTCTGATACAAAGTCCACTGGATGTAGTCCAGGGTTACGTAGTAGAAGCTATCGCCACCCAGGGAAGTTTGCAGGTTGAAGGTGAGCATGAGCTTGATGTCGTTATCCCCGTCATAACGGTTGAGGATATTGTCACCGCCCCCCTTGGTATAACGTAGTTTGTACTTTTCGTCCAGTTGCGCCTTCACCGCGTCGTACAGTGCCACGGCTTGTTCCCTGTCCGTGTAATTGTTGCTCACCCGGAAACGGTAGAACTTCGACTCCTTGTTGGTGTAGAAATCCGCAAGACTCCACTTGATGCCTTCAAACTCCGTGTCGAAGAAAATCACCTCGTCGAATTTCCCGCGGTCCATCGTGTACTTGAATTCTCCGTTTTCGCCCACGCAGAAGGCAATGTCTTCCGCCGTGTATTCAAGGCCGAAGGGCATGTTGAAGAACGTGTCCTGAATGTCCTGCGCCTGAGCCGCTACGGCGAGCATCAGCGAAGTGATTGCGAGCATTAATACTTTGGGTTTCATAATCTTGGCGTTTTGTGGAGTTATGCAAATATAGTCACAAGCGCCCAATTTTCCAAAATCCGTGCCTACTTCAATTCATTCTTCCCGCCCAGATGACGCCGGCAAGGATTGCGGCCTGGCAGCGTAAACTGGAACTTGTTGATTTTGAGGGGGTTACTGATTCCTTCTGTGGCAATTTGCCACAGAAGCTTTGCGTAACTCATTGACGTTCAGCTAAATCCATTTTACGCAGACCAGGCGCACTTTACACTTTCAGGGACATGAAGGCGCGGCAGGCGGCGTCCCACAAGCGGGTGGGAAGGAGGCGGCGGAAGAAGATGACGATGTGGGAGCCAGTGCCGATGCGGTAACGGGCGCGGGGATGGCGGGCGTTCAAGGCACGTGAGATGGCGCGGGCAACGACATCCGGGCTGGAGAGGACATTAAGCGAATACCCTTTGCGCATGACGCGGGCTTCAGCGAGGCCCGCTTTTTCGTATGCGGTACCGCGTACGGAGTCTTCCAGATGTGTGGCTGCGATGTCGCCCCAAGGCGTCTTTATGCCGCCGGGCTCAATGAGCGATACGCGGATGCCGAACTGCCTCAAATCCATGCGCAGAGTGTCGCTCAGGGCCTCCACGCTGTATTTCGACACGTGGTACCAGCCGCCCATGGGCATGGTCATGAGGCCGGCGATGGAGGAGACGTTAACGATGCGGCCCGAGCCTTGCGCACGCATTGAGGGCAGCACCATCTTGACGAGTTCCGCCAGGGCGAAAACGTTCACTTCCATCTGGCGGCGGGCTTCCTCCATGGGCACGGTTTCCAGCGGGCCGAAACTGCCGTAACCGGCGTTGTTCACCAGGGCGTCGATGCGGCCTTCCGCCTCCAGGATAGCCTTCACGCCTTCTTCCATTGAAGCCTTGTCCGTGAGGTCCATTCTAATGGGAATCACGCCCGGTATGCCTTCCATAAGTTCAACCCGCCTGGCAGCGCCGTACACTATGTGACCCTGCGAGGCGAGTTTCCTGGCTGCACTGAGACCTATGCCGCTGCTGGCGCCGGTGATGAGGACGACCATCGGCTATCGGAAGTTTTTGAAGAAGAAAAACACGGCCGCCCATTTCTTATTTATTCCCTTGGCGTAGCCGATCGTGGAGTAGGAACGGTCGTAAACGGTGCCGTCGTCTTTCACATAACCAAGGGTGGAATACGACCTGTCATAGACTGTTCCGTCGCTCTTGACATAGCCGAGCGTGGAGTAGGAGCGGTCGTAGATGGTTTCACCCTTGATGTAGCCCACAGTGGAATAGGAGCGGTCGTAGATAGTTTCACCCTTGAAATAACCGAGGGTGGAATAAGACCTGTCGTAAACGGTGCCATCGTCCTTGATATAGCCGATGGTGGAATAGGAACGGTCGTAGACTGTCTGGGCATTGGCCGATGCGGCTCCGAAAACCAGAGCGGCAAAGAAGACAAGGGCGAAGATAAAGCGTTTCATACCTAGGTGATTTTATGCAAATATAAGCACAAATTTCGAGCCGCGGCGTCGACCTTTGGAATAAATTCACTATATTTACGCAACAAAATAAACCACATAATTATTTCAATGGAAAAGAAACTCACTGCAGCAGATTACATTGCTCTGGAAGAAAGGTACGGAGCACACAACTACCACCCGCTACCGGTTGTGCTGGAAAGGGGAGAGGGCGTATTCGTATGGGACGTAGACGGGAAGAGGTATTTCGACTTCCTGTCGGCATATTCGGCCGTAAACCAGGGCCACTGCCACCCCAAGATTGTTAAAGCGCTTTGCGACCAGGCGCAGAAGCTGTGCCTCACCTCGCGCGCCTTCTACAACGACTGTCTCGGACCCTATGAGAAGTTCGCAACCGAATTCTTCGGCTACGACAAACTCCTGCCCATGAACTCGGGCGCAGAGGCCGTTGAAACAGCCCTCAAGCTGGCCCGCCGCTGGGGATACAAGGTGAAAGGCATCCCGGAGAACGAGGCACTCATCGTAGTGTGCAACGGCAACTTCCACGGCCGCACTATCACCATCGTCACAATGAGCTCGGATCCGGACAGCTATTCGCAGTACGGCCCCTTCACTCCCGGCTTCATCCAGATTCCGTACAATGACTCGGAGGCCCTGGAGAAGGTTTTGGACGAGAAAGGAGACAAAGTGTGCGCGATGCTGGTGGAGCCCATCCAGGGAGAAGCCGGCGTGTATGTGCCCTCGGACGGATATATCAAGAAGTGCTACGACCTTTGCCACAAGCACAACGTGCTGTTCGTGGCGGATGAGGTGCAAACCGGTATCGGCCGCACCGGCAAGATGTTCGCCTGCGACCACGAAGGCGTGCGCCCGGACATGATCACAATCGGCAAGGCCCTCTCCGGAGGAACCCTTCCCGTATCGGCAGTACTGGCCGATGACGAAATCATGCTCACCATCCTTCCCGGCGAGCACGGCTCCACTTTCGGCGGATTCCCTCTGGCCGCGAAGGTTGCCGTTGCAGCGCTCCAGGTTATTCGCGACGAGCATCTCACGGAAAACGCCGCCCGTCTGGGCGAGATTTTCCGCGAGGAAATCGGCAAGATAAAGAGCCCGCTGTTCAAATCGGTACGCGGTAAAGGCCTCCTGAACGCCGTTATCACGGAGCCTCAGAACGGCATCGAGGCATGGGACATCTGCCTCAAGCTGGCGGAGCGCGGCCTTCTGGCGAAGCCCACCCACAGGCACATCATCCGTTTCGCCCCGCCGCTGGTGATCACGGAGGAGCAGCTGCGCGAAGCCATCGGCATAATCAAGGACGTTTTTGAAACCCTATAAACCCTAAAGATTTATGAAAAAGTACATTGCAGAATGCGTAGGTACCTTCGTGCTTACCTTCCTGGGCTGCGGAACGGCAATGTTCCTCGGCTGTGACACTCCCGCCGGCGTTGTTGGCACTGCCATCGCCTTCGGTCTCGCCGTAGTCGCCATGGCATACACCATCGGCGAAATCAGCGGCTGCCACATCAATCCCGCCATCACCCTGGGCGTTGCGCTCAGCGGCCGTATGAGCTGGAAAGACGCCTGTGGCTACTGGGTTGGCCAGATCATCGGCGGTATCGTAGCAGGTGCCCTGCTTCTTCTCCTCACGAAGGTTGTCGCCGCTCCGGATCTCACAGGCGGTCTCGGCACCAACGGTGTTGCCGGCGCAGGCGGAATTGGCGGCGCATTCCTCGTGGAAGTGATTGCCACCTTCATCTTCGTGCTGGTAGTTCTTGGCGCAACGGACAGCAAAGTGGGCGCAGGCAAGCCCGCAGGCCTTGCAATCGGCCTTTCGCTCATTCTCATCCACCTGGTGTGCATCAGGCTCACCGGCACTTCCGTGAACCCTGCCCGCTCAATCGGCCCCGCAATCTTCGCAGGCGGAGAGGCCCTCAAGAACGTCTGGGTATTCATCTGCGCTCCTCTGGTGGGCGGCGCACTCAGCGCACTTGCCTGGAAGGGTATCGCGCCCAAGAAGTAGAGATTTTGGCTGAGGCCATCTCTCGCAAGCTCGGGTCTCGACTTCGCTCGAAATGACAAATTAACCGGTCTCCTGAGAGGCCGGTTTTTTTATTCGATCACCCTTCCTGCGCCTATGTAGCGCATCATGTAATACGGGTTGGTGTAGCGTTGGATTTCCACGCCGTTGTTCACCGAGGCGTGGATGAAGAAGAATGAGCCGTGCTCTTCGTCCAGAGAATAGATAATGCCCACGTGGCCCACCTTGCGGATGTTGTTGCGCTCGCCGAAGAAGATGAGGTCTCCGGGCCTCAGATCTGCCCAGCTTTCCACGCGGGGGAACTTGAGCGACATGTTGGTGGAGGTTCTGGGAAGTTCGTATCCGAAGTGGTTGAACACGTACTTCACAAACCCTGAACAGTCGAACGACGAGGGACCGTTTGCCGCCCACTGGTAGGGAGTGCCGATGAAGGTTTTCGCATAGGCCAGGATGCTGTCGATCTGGCTCATCTGCGGCTCCGGTTCCGCGGGCATGGGGCTCGTTGCGGGAGAATGCTGCGCGCGGGCATCTGCCATGGAAGTTGCCGCGGAAGGGGTTGCAGTGGTGGTTTGAACCCCATCCACCGTGGTTGACACAACCGTTGTGGCAGTCCTTGACGCGTCGAAGTCCTGGCTGCGCAGATTACTAGCCTTCCTGCTGCTTCCGCACGAGATTACGGAAACCAGGATGACCACGGATGCCAGTATGCGCAGCATTGTCTTCACCCTGCAAATATAGGAATTATTTTTTAATCGGTACTCTCGGTATAGCTTGGACCGGTGTCATATGGTGTGGTGGCAGGTGCCACGGAGCAGGTTAGGGTGCCAGCCGGATCCTCCGGGTCGGAGGTGCCTATTCCGTTGATTGTGATTACGTATTCGCGTGATTCATTGGCCTGAAGGTCCGGCAGGGGAATGGGGTAAAAGAAAGGAGTGCTTGTGCCGATGCAAGCTATCAGCACCAGTTTGGTAACCCGTGGAGTCCAGGTGGCTCCGGGGGTCCATGGCGAGCCTTGGGCCGATGCCGTATTTGGCATGCAGTACATCCGCGGGCCTTGTGCCGAGGCGATTTGTGGAACCGTCCAGAGGCTGCCGCCAGGGATGGTGTGGGGGAGGTCTGCTCCGGTCCAGGAGGAGTTCGATGCGGCCAGGAGTACGGGCAGTTCATGAGTATCGTTGCGGCCCCATCTGTTGGCCCAGAATCCTTCGCCTGGCAGCGCTGTGCCGGGGGTGTCGGCAAGGTATGCATCGGCAAGATATGCTCCTGTGATTGTTAGCGGATGGCTGCCGGGAAGATTATTCCGTATGCTCGAAACCACCACGCGGCTGGCGCATCGGCTGAGGTACAGATCCCGGGAAATGTTTCCCCCGGAGGAAAGCGTCACATTGGCGCTACCTCGCATGGCGAAGCAGGAGGAGCCGAACGCGTCCTGGACAAGCGCGCCTGAGCCTGTGATCGGATGGTCGGCAAGAGTGGTTCCGGCAGCGGAAACGCTTTGGTTTGCGTATGCCCATATGGTTTTTGTCCCTGGCGACAGTGAGAATGTGGCCGATGTGGCCCCTTCGCCCAAATCCAGGGTCTGCTCAAGTTCACCCGAGTTGAAATTGAAAACAAATAACGAAACATTATGGAGGGTTTTCTCGGCGGCAGTTTGTGCCTTTGTTGGCATAGTGGCCGCAATGGAGATTGTGAGCGTTCCCTGGATGGGGCCGGTGACGCCCTGGGGCGCTTCCACGCTGCAGGAGGAAAGCGCCAGGGCGACAGTTGTTATGAAAAGAAAGGTTTGTTTCATTTTACCACTTGTTGTATGTGAATTCGCAGACTGCCTGGGCCGATTCCCAGACGGCTTTGCCTCCCGAGTCGGAAACCTTGGTCCACGAAACTCCGTCTACGGTTTGGGGCGATGATGCCGGAACGAACAGGGGAGAGTTGAACGATTTGTACTGCTCCATGCCGAAGCCGTGGGTTTCTATCGTGCGGAGGAACAGGCCAAGATAGGAATAGCTGCTCCAGCGGGCCATTACGGCCGTGTAGGACAGATCTGTGTCGTCGTAAACATGTTTGGCCTGTGAATAGTATACAGCATTGCTCTCGGAATGATAGAAGTTCCAGTTGTGGGTGTTGCCTGTTGCTGGGGAGGGATCGTATACGTCCTGGGTGGGAAGCATCGCGGTGTGATTGATGCGGAACAGGTCTTTCACCAGATTACGGCATCCGACGTATACCCTGAATCCCTGTAGGGTTTTGGAAGTGACCTCAAAGGTTTCGTATGTGTTGTAGGAGCCCACCGGGGTGTCGTTCCAGGACGCGAATCCGGCATATCTGTCCGTGAGGGTTTCAGTGTTGTCGGCATCGCAGGATATGGTAATGGAGCCGATGTATTTCTGTTTCACCCGGATGCGGCAGATATCCAGTTGGTAGTTGTCGGCCGCCGTTCCCTTAAGCTGCCAGTACACACGTTTGCTGCCAAGGGTGCCGGTAACGTAGGAGTAATTGCCGCCCGTTTGTCCGTTGATAACCTGATTCAAAGGCACTGCGGTGCCGTCTGCTTCTGCGAAGAATTCATCACTGGGGAATATCAGGTCAGCCCAATGGGAGGCAACGTTGAACTGGGTTGAATTCTGGGATGGAATGAGGTTGCTGTCGGCAATATAATTATAATATGTACCGTAATCGTCGATAAGGGCAAGGGAGGAATACTTCGGGTCGAAGTACACCGGAATGTCGCAGTGGGGACCGCTCAGGATAGGGGAGCGGAAGCGAATCTGGTCCAGCCTTGTCGATGGAGTCTGATAGGGTACGAGATTCCCGTCTTCCGTGACGCCGTTCCTATATGCGTGCTCCAGATACACAGTGGATGGACTGCCGCTGCTCCAGCCTATCCAGCCTTTTCCGTCTGAGAGGCTGCCGGTGGGCGTACCCAGGCAGGAAGCGAAAAGGGATGCGTCATAAGATGTATATTCCACCCATTCGCCCCCGTCCTGAATAATGTACATAGGGTTGGTAAAAGTGGTGGCAACACCGTTGTTGCCAACGGTGAGACTATGAGAGGTCTGGGCTCCCGGATAGCCGATTCCGGGGGCCGATATTGTGCCGGAAAATGCCCCGGCATCCATCCCGTTGCAAGTGCAAGTGACGGTGAAGGTGCCTGGCTTCTTTGCGCTGATGGATACTGAATTACTATAATTGGCGCCAATGATTGCTACTCCGCTGTCCGCGGCTCCTGAGCTGTTCTCGGCACTTATGCTGAAACTGAACGACGGATTATTACCATATATTCCGCGTGCCCACCTGGTGGCTGTGAGCGATGTCTTCTGAGCCACGTATAACTTATCGCCCAGCGAACTCTCAAAACGGGGATATCCGTGCTGGTTGGACACTGTGATGTCCACGTAGGAGGAGGCGCCTCCGTCGCGGGTTACGGCCCACAGGCGAATCACGTCGCCCACCTGGGCCGACTTGGGAACGGTGTATTCAAAATCGCAGTTGTATTGGTTAAGGCAGTTGACGTTCGTGCCCGTGAAAGTTCCGGAGACTTTATTGAAAAGGAACCAGTCTTCGGCACCACCCTGTCTGAATAGGAAAGCTCCGCACCACATACAATACGCCTCGTTGCCGGTCATGGCAAGGTTGGAGGACATCCAAACCTGTCTGGTGCTGCCCGTGGAGGCAGGAAGCCCCGTATAGTAATGATGGCATTCCCGGCACTCCAGGATGTAGCTGTCTTCGCCCAACTGGGTGAAGCCGGATGGCTGGGTCCCGGTGCTGAGCCAGCTGATTTTATCGGCCCCGGTACATAAGGCGAAGCCGTTGGGCCGAAGGTAGAAATCGGCCGCGGAGTTGCCTCCGCCATTGTATTCATAATTGGCAGTGAGCACTATCTTCTCTCCGGCGGCCGCATGGGTTTTACAACTCTGAAGGCCGCAGGAACGCCCGTCCAGGGCGCTTGTCTCGCCGGAGAGTTTCCATGTATCGCTGACGTCCAGGCCGCCCCAGCCAAGGAGGAGGGTAATGTTGTACTCGTGGTTTCTGAGCACATCGAAATTGCTTGTGGAGTTGCCGCCAAGGTAAAAGCGGTATGTCTTTGTAAAGGGACTGGACACTTTATATGCGGAAAAGGTGACGCTCGCTTCCACATACGGATAGGCGTTTGGGTTGGCCCCGGCGGCAAGCACGGCCTGGTAGTTTTTCCCAGCCGGGCTGGTGTTGCCCGGGAGCAGTTCTCCGCCAAGGCTTTCCGGCACGTAAAACGAATACGTGAGAGCTCCGTCCGTCTGGTCCAAAGTACCCGTTGAGGCGTTTCTAGTGTTGCGCTCGGACTTGAAAAGCCCCACGTTTTGGGAAATGCCGCCAAGGGCCACGGAGTTAACCGCAACCCCGTATGCCTGGGCTCCGACTGTCTCGGAAGGAAACATTGTCCGGAGCATGTCGTCGCACTGGATGTCAAGGTTGAGCTTGGCCGTGAGGCGTCGAAGCGGGAGGTGGATGTTGCCGTCGGGGCTGCCGTCAAGGGCGTCCAGCTCCAAGGGGGATATGCCGCCGGCATAATACGAAGCGGGCAGTTTCAGGCCCAGCCAGTCGGAGCGCTGGCTGCTGAAACTGTACACCAGGTCCAGCACTCCGTCCAGGCCGTAATCCTCCAGCAGTTCAAGGGCATCGTCCACGTCAAGGTCCAGCCCGCCGCTTGTGCCTACCCATGCGATAACATTGTATTTGGCATTGGCTGTGAGGCGGAGGCCGCCCATGTTGCCCGTTCCGGAGTACAGTACAATATCATCCTTGAGGATAATCCACGAGAACCCGTCAAGGGCGGAGTCGTCGGCAATATTGCCTTTTGTGTCGCACTCCAGCGCGGCGGATATGCTGTAGGTAAAACCCTCTTCCGCCTGGAGCGGAGCGGACGCTTCCTGTCTGCAGGAGCACAGGCCGATAATGGCGAGTATCAAAGCTGTCTTTCTCATAATCAATTCGTTCCGAAATCCACATTGCTGACGTTGCTGCCCCAGGGGCGCAATTCCACATTGAAACTTATGCTGCTGCGGTCGATGGCCCCGTCCGGCTGCTCCGCTCCGGGTCCTGTGATAATCAGGTTTTCCACGCGGTAATGTGTGTTGCACTGCATGGCGGGGAGATCCACCGGATACCACTGAAGCGCGCCGTCTATCCTGAGCCCGAGCACAAGGCGTGTTCGCCGGGGTGTCCAGGGCATGGACGAAGCATAGTCGGCGCTCTGCGACGGGTTCGGCATCGTGTATAGAACTGTACCGATATCTGCCGCCGCCGTGCCCAGGCTCAGGTTTGGATGGCTGATAAGGCATGAGGCCGGCGTCCCTTCAAGCATATCCACCCGGGAGCAGTTGTACCATATCCCGGCAGGGGAGTCCGATGGGGTTCCGCCCCATCCGATCTGCCCCCTGGCATTCACCAGGGCCACAGTTTCAAGGACGCACTGCGGCGTGGAGGCCATGCACTCGAGATAGCTCACTTTCAGCGTGCCGATACTAACCTTGCAGGCGTATCGCCGCAGCTGGACCATCGTTGGAGGAGCACCTGCGGAAAAGACACCCGAGCCGCTTCCGTACATAACCAGCGTGCTTGCCGTGGTGTGGGACAGCAGGGTATTCCCCGAAAGGAAGTCTTCCTCGCGGGTGATGCCGCTGAGGGCTCCTTCCGGAGCATTGGCAACAAGATACCAGTTGAGCCTGCAGCCCGCGGTGACATCGGCCTCGATTCCATCCAGAACGCTCCCGCTGCTTGAAGCATAAGTGTCGATGATCCCGTCTAATGAGCGGAATACCAGTAGGTCCAGTCTTTCGATGGAAGCTTCATCATCAGGCAATGATTTCACAAGGACGCCGGCTTTGAATCGCACGCTTATCCTTGTCTCCTCTACTACGGGGAGACCTTTGCATCCGCTCAGTAACAGCAATGCTGCCAATAATCCAGTGGCGAGTTTCATCTTTATGATACGGGGAATGTCGCGTTCACTGTATTAGTATTCCATTCATTGAATAAAACGTTCATGGTAATGGAGGCAGCATCGCCGCCGAGCACGGCGTTGATGTGGTTTATATAGTTTTTCTGGAGTGTCACCGTTACTGTTTTATTCGTGTATGTGCGTTCGTACTCATCCCTTTTTGCCTTCCACGATGCGGTTAATGTGTATGTTCCCGGGACAAGATAAAGGTCGGCATTATTGGTGGAAGGGCATGTGCTGCCGGATATAATCACAGGGCTGCCGGTAACTATGTTGCTCCAACCGGTTGTACCGCTCTGCACGTATCCTTGTCTGATATCATAAATGCCTCCGGTATTAGGAGTGATGCTGATGGATAAATCCGTGATCGTGTATCCTTCGGCCGGGGTAACTATAACGTTTCCGATTCGGGCGAATATGTGCTCGAAGACAAGTGTATTCTTGCTTTTGAACGCCGGCAGCATTTTATGGGTAGACACGATGTCGGTATCATTGGTAGCCGAGAGTTTTGCGCCTGTGGCCGTGGCCGCCTGCATGGGTACATTAGCCGCATAAAAATGGTAGTTAAGGTCCTGGATGGGCCAATACTTGCCTCCGGTGTAGGTGGTGGGAGTAGAACCGGTATCGGTGAAGTGGACGTTATCCCATACGGTCGTCTCGCTGTCCACCGTGCCTTTGGTAACGGTCACGTAGAAGTCGTTCAGAGAGGTTACTTCGGCCACTTTGGTAACTACATCGGCGTTGAATAATCCATCGGCCCCCAGGACTATCAGATCCGGAGAGTATGTTGCACATGGCGCTTCGGATTTGTTGCATGCAGCAAGTAGCGCCAGGGCTGCCGCAAATACGGGTAAATGTTTCATATTGAGATTTCTACGCTTGAGCCAAGCTCCCAGTCGCTAACGATGACCGTCATCTGTGAGCGGGCATAATCTATGTCTATGTCGATATCCGGCAGGTTTTCCAGTTCCCAGTTGAAGCCATCGATTCTCTCGAGGGCATTCCACAGCACTATCCGGTCCACAGGCCCGTACTCGATGCTAACGCCGGGTTTTGCCGTAAGCTGCAGCGAGAGGCTTCTGTCGGCTTGCCGGGGCACGGTGAAGCGGAATACTCCGGGCTCCTCTTCCGCAGGACTGTAGCTGTAGGGGCCGTTCAGCGGTACTCCGCTCACCAGGTCCATCCCGCATGTGTTCGCGCTTGCCGAAACAGTGTAAGGGAATATGCCCTCGGAGGAGCGGAATCGGACGCATATCGTGGAGTATTCCTTTTTCATCCTCACCGGAATAAGAGTCTCTCCGCCCATTGCGCTGCTGGTGGATGAGAACCTGTACACCGGATCCCACTGGGCCCCGGGAGCAATGGTGCACAGGCGTCCCGCACATACCGCAGCCTTGATTCCGACAGTTCCGATGGCCGATATCTCCTCGCACTTGCGCACTTGGAGGAAATAGTCGCGCCCCTGAATCCTGCCAAGAGGAACGTTGTCGGCGGCCAGCATTTCCATCCCGGCGGTTTCGCGGATTTCCACCCGGAGCTGTTCCGTGAAAGGTACTCCGTTAGGATCCTCTACCCGGAAGAAGAGAAACGACGGGCAGTTCGACCTGTCTTCGAACACGAGCCGATGGCAGGAGCACGCCAGAACCAAGGCGGTGGCAATGGGTAAAAGATACTTCATATTATATGGTAATGTTTCCTTCGTCGCCCATAAGAACGAGAGTCCAGGGCAGCACTTCGATTTCGCATTCGAATTCCGTGGTTACGATAGGCTCGGTGGATTCATCCGTGTCGATGACGTCGTCCCCGTTGGATGAGTTGCCCAGACGGGTAATCGTGAGATTGCGGATTTCGTACGAGCAGTTGGGCTGCAGGCTGTCGAATGCGATGGGGAAGGTGTAGTACTGGTCGTCGATCTTTATCTCAACAATAAGTTTAGTATGCTGAGTGGAAGATGAATTGGGATAGGCATATAGCCTATGGATATTATTGTAACTGGAGCTCTGCGCCAGCTTGTTTGCGCTGCCGGTTGTAACAGCCGCGGAGTACACAAGAGCGTTCTTGTCGATGTCTACTGCCGCCCCGGGATGGACGCTCTCGTCCGTGAGCCAGTAGGCGTTTGCATCGGCCGAAATGGAGGCTCCATAATTGACGTCATCGGCCACATTCGTAAGGAAGAAACGAACAATCTCGAACTTCTCTGCTCCAAGGGAGGCAAGGCCGCCGGTTTCCGAGCGCATTGCACGTGTAATCTTGTCGATGCGGATCCTTGCGGCCAGCCGGCTCACGTCCACCGATACCTGGTTGGTGCCCGATGCCGTGAGAGTGAATGGCGTTTCGCCGTACATTACGAAATGGTCCGGTGCGTTGGCCGCCTTGAAATGGGACGTGAGGGCCCTCAGGGCAGTGAGGTCGGTTACGCTTGCAACCCCTGATCCGTCGGGGGCGTTAACCACCGCGACGATTGTTTTGTCGCCTGTAGTGGATGAAATGCCGGTCACTTTGTGGCCGCTGCCGTCGGAGGATTTGTAGGCGTCCAGGCCGCCGCTGGAGTTGAAGACCAGGATCTCGATCTTGGAAACGGCGGCCTCGTCGCCTTCTGAAACAGTTGTTGCTTTGGTGGTGTTGTTGCCGGCTGTGATGCATACATCCAGTAAGGCTTTTTCGGTTGTTGCCTGCACTGCAGGCTGTTTGTTGCATGAAGCCAATGCTGATAGCATGGCTGCTGCCAGTAGAAAATGATGTTTCATGTTTTTTATGGTTTATGGTTTATGGTTACTGTTCGTCTTTGTCAAGTCCATATCGTTGGATAAGGACGTATATCTCAGGGTCCAGTTTGCCGCGGTGTACGTAGGAAGGCTCCTCACGGCATGCGTCCAGGTAATACTGCACAGCCTTGGCGTCGTCTTCCTTCCGGGCATACAGGATGGCCAGCATGTAGTTCACCTTTGGAGTCTTTTCCAGATCCTGCAGGATCGCCATGGCCGATGCGTTGTAGTCCAGCGACACATAGGCGATTGCCGTATTGAAGTCCTGATAGTCCCTGAGGTACTCCAGGGCGGTTTTGTAGTCCCTGTCCCGTAGGGCCTGGACGCCTTTCATATAGGTTGTATCCAGCTCCGTTGTGTGAACGGTGTCCCGCAGCATTCCTTTCCGGTGGAGATAGAAATCGAAGCGGACTGTGCGGAGCCGGGGATACAGATTCTCCTTCATGTAACTGTAGAACGGCTGGGTTTGCAGGCGCCGCTCCCTTTCATCGGCATTTCGAATCTCCAGGCAGTCCATGTACTGCCGCTTGGAGGCGTCGCTCATGACGGTATCCCTGTCCATAAGGTAAGAGAGCATGGACCAGTTTTCGCCGTTTGAGCGGGACAGGAAGCGGATTTGCGGTATCTCATCCTCGGGGTCGGCTCCCGACAGATTGATGCTCACTCCGGATTCCCGGCGCAGGGAATCGCGGTAGTGGCCTATATTGCCGTCCATGTACTCCGCCACCGAGGCCGCCCTCTTTTGTGCCAGTATCCTGTTCGCGCTCTCCTTCCCGTCCGGACTTGCCGATGCCGATATCACTATCGAGTCCATCTCGAAGGTGCGGTTGTTCATCAGTTCCAATATATTTCCCCTGATGCGCCCAAGTTCGCGGGCGTTGTTTCCGAGGGCGGGATCTACCTGGAATTTTCCCAGTGCGAAATCCACATAGCAGGATGTGTTTGCCGCCGCCCGCCTTTCGATCACCCTTGTGAGAAAGTGCTCCGAGTTGTCCGTGAAACTGGACAGGGAACTCACGTAGAAGGTGAGGGGAGGGGTAGGAGTCATCGAGTAGAGTTTGGTGTCGCTCTCGTAGATGTCGCCGGAAAGCACCACGTCGATTTTTCGAAGCCCCGGCCTGGTGTTAACCACCTCCGTGTACTGGTAGATGAAATCCCCGTTCAGTGCCTGTATAACTGTATCCAGCCTTATTCCTTCCGCGTCGATGGGAACTTTCACGTACCTGGCGTACATCTTGTCCCTGCGGGCCCTGCGGCGCGAATTCAGCCTCAAGGCAAAACGGTTGGTGTAGTGCTCCACAGCCTGCTGCTCGGTTACGCCGTAGTAGGAGCGGAACTCTTCGTCGGAAACGAAGGTGGAGTCTGTCTTGTACTTGTACACCTCCGGGATATTGCGCTTGATGAAAAGCTCCAGATTCCGAAGGTCGATGAAAACCGTGGTATCCGCGATGATTGTGCGGAGGAACCTCTCGTACTGCTCGTAGCCGCGGAGCTGGGCCTTGCGGTAATCGGCCCCCGTGATATAGACGCTTTCGAGGCGGAGGGAATCTTCCAGGATGAACATGTCCGGGAAGAATCGGAGCTGCCATTTCGAGTCCTGCATATTCTGGGGGACGATGATGTCGAAGCGGATGTCGATTTTGCCGCGCCGCTCGGCTACGTTCCTGAAGTAAGCCGTGACGATAACACCCCGCAATTGCTCTGTAGCAATCATTTCGCCGGTTTCTTCGTCCTTGACGGCGTTCATCAGGATAAGGTCCCCGTACGTGTCGTCATGGACGATGATCTTTTCCTGCGGGGCCGATGCTATAACACGGCGCTCTTCCTGTAGCTCCGCCTCCGACAGGGCCAGCCTTGCGCTTATTTCTTCGCTGCGTATCACGCTGATTTTGCGTTGTGTCTCGCAGCTCAGTGCAAGCAGAAGTATAGCAAGGAGGATGGTGCTCTTTTTCATGGTTAGAATATCAGTTGAAGGGCAAGCCGGGCGTCCGGCAGAATGAAGGTTTTTCCTCCCTGGTCCACGGTGACCCCGCACAAGGGGCAGGCATATCGCGTATAGCGGGTATATCCGCCCCATGCGCCAAGGCCAAGGTCCAGGTTCCAGTTGTCCGACAGCATAACGGCGTAGCCGCCGTAGATGCCTCCGCCAAAGGCGTCGCCTTCTTCGGTTTCGCGCCCTGTTATGCCGCCGCTGTTGTATGCGCTGTATCTGCCGTCGCCGCCTATCCACCAGCCGGAATACACGTGCCAGGGCCACCAGCGGGCTCCGGCCCAGCAGCTGGCCTGCCGGAGCTGCGCCTGGGTTTCCTGGTTCCCCGCGTTGAAGGTCCAGGGATTCAATTCCCCGCCGGCGTGTATGGTTACCTTGCGGGCAACCGACACGGAGGCTTCCGCGTTCATGGTTCCTAGGGTGAGCCAGTCCACGCAGTTGGTGCCCACGGAAAGGCGCTGGGCCCCGGCGCCAAGATTCAGCGCGGCCATAAGAGTAGCGGCCAGTATCAGTTTCTTCACGGCAGTACTGGTTTACGACAGGTTGTTCTGGGGGATAAGTTGGTCGTCTTCCTGGGTGAGGGAGCACAGTTGTACCCTTTTTGCCTGGATATCCCAGCTGCTTCGTTCCATTCCGTCCGAATCGGCATATTTATATGAACGCATGCGCCCGATTACCTGGACGATCGCGCCCTTTTCTATGCCGGAGAAGTCCGTGTTTCCCTTGGAGTCCCAGAAGGAGACATTGAACCATGTGGTGTCGATTACCGGGCTGCCGCTGCGGTCCTTGTAGCCGTATTCGGTGGCAAGCGAGAAACGGCAGAGCCTGCTGGAGCCGAAGTCCTGGATATCGCTTCTTCCTACCCGGCCCCTGAGTTCGATTCTGTTGATGTATTCCATCGCGTGAAAGATTAAAGGTTGAACAATCCGCCGGGTTCACGGAGCTCGCACCGCCCGTTTCCGGCTGGTGCAAAGGAAGGGACTTTCCCGCCGCCGCGCAATGGAAATCGGCCTCTGAGGGCCAGAAATTTATGTTTTTTATGTCGATTTAATGTTTTTTAACTGCCTGGCGATTAAAAAACAGAAAACATAAAAATTTTTTTTTACGATATTTTTTCTTTACAAAATTAAAAAACGTAAATATTTGCATGTGGGAGGCCGGTTTTCCTTGGAAATCTCGCGGCGGCTTTGCATCTTTGAGGCCGATTATGCATACGCCTTATGCCCTATAAGATCATACAAACGGAATGCACATGCCTCCAGTGCGGAACGGATATCCGCTACGGGAGGTACGACCGCAAGTTCTGCTCGGACAAGTGCCGCAACAAGTATCACAACATGCGACGCAGCCAGTTCCGCAACTCCCGTTTAAGGGTGCTCACCTCGCTGGAGAACAACTACAACATCCTTGAGCATCTCCTTAGCATAGGCTGCCACTCCGTAGACAAACTGGATCTGGTGGACATGGGCTTCAACTGCAACGCGGTAACCTCTTTCGTGCGCAAAGCCCGCACATTCGAATGCCGCTGCTTCGACATCCGCTACATCGACCGCACCTCCCGCTTCACCGACATCCAATACACCTCCGCCCTGGAAGAGGAATAACGAAAAAATCCCCGCCGCTTCGCGGACTAAAACTTTTCTAGGCTAAAAAATGCCGTCGAAAAGTTTTGTCCGACTCGCTGGGGATTTTTCTAGCTGCGAGTGCTGTTGCTGCGCTTACGCTGCTTTCTTCTGTTTCTCGGGATCTTTGAACAGGATCATGAACAGGAAGCCAACGAGGAAGGCGTAGGCGGCGAAGATGTACCAGGCAGTGTCCCAGTGGGGGGCTACACCGGCGGTGGGGTTCTCCCTCAGGAGGCGCATGGGCTCTATCACGTAGTGGTTCACCACCTTGCCGGCAGCCCAGGTGCCGATGGAGGCGCCGAGGCCGTTGGTCATGAGCATGAACAGGCCCTGGGCGCTGGACTGGATGCTCTTGTCTGTATTCTGGTTAACGTACAGGGAGCCGGAGATGTTGAAGAAGTCGAAGGCTACGCCGTATACGATGCAGCTGAGGATGAACAGCCATACGCCGCTGCCGGGGTTACCGAGGCCGAAGAAGCCGAAGCGGAACACCCATGCGAACATGGCGATGAGCATCACCTTCTTGATGCCGAATTTCTTCATGCAGAACGGGATGAGGAGGATGCACAGCACTTCCGATACCTGGCTGAGGGAGATGAGCGCGTTGGCGTTCTGGGCGCCCCAGCTGGCCGCGATTGCAGGATCATGGCTCATGCGGAAGGAGGAAATGTACATGTTTGCATACCCATTGGTAATCTGCAGGGATGCGCCCAGGAGCATGGAGAAGATGAAGAAGATGGCGAACTGGCGGTCTTTGAAAAGCTTGAAGGCCGACAGGCCCAGTTTGTCCATGATTGTGCCGTCATCGGCCCCTTTCTTGACCGGGCACTGCGGCAGGAAGAATGCATAGGCGCAAAGGATTACGCCAAGGGCGCCGGAGGCAAGGAACTGCCAGTAGCTG
>JAEEUZ010000184.1 GCA_016290725.1 Bacteroidales bacterium
GCGGATCTGGTCTTCGTTCACCAGCGTAGCGCGCTTGACCATGGTGCCACTCAAGAGCACGGGCTCCAGGTTGGCCACGGGCGTCACTGCACCGGTGCGGCCCACCTGGTAGTCGATGGAGAGGATGGGCGTGCAGGCCTGTTCCGCCTTGAATTTATATGCCACGGCCCAGCGGGGGCTCTTGGCGGTGAAGCCCAGCTGCCGCTGGACGGCCATCTCGTTGATCTTGATTACAATGCCGTCCGTGGCATAGGGAAGGTCCTTGCGGGCGGTATCCCAATGGCCGATAAAGTCTTCGATTTCGGCGATGCTGCTGCAGATTTGCCGATGTTCGGATACAGGCAAGCCCCAGCTCTGAGCAGCCTTGAGGGCTTCGTCGTGGGTAGGGTAGTCCACCTGGCCGGCAGGGATGTGGTAGAGGGTGCAGAAGAGGCCTCTTTTGCCTACTTCCTGCGGATCCTGCAGTTTGAGCGAACCACTGGCGGCATTGCGGGGATTCGCGAAAAGGGGTTCTTCCTGCAGCTCCCGTTCGTGGTTCAGGCGGTCGAAGGACTCGTAGGGCATCAGGATTTCCCCGCGGATTTCGAACTCCTGCGGCCAGCCGGTGCCATGCAGTTTGTGCGGGATGTTGGCAATTTTAAGGGCGTTACGGGTGACGTCGTCTCCCTGCACGCCGTCTCCGCGGGTGAGGGCCCTGAACAGCACGCCGTCCCTGTAAGTGAGGCAGATGGCCGTACCGTCGAACTTGAGTTCGCAGCAATATGTGAAGGCGGTGTCAATGGACTTGGATGCGCGTTCGGCGAATTCCTCCACCTCCTGAATGCTGTAGGTGTTGCCCAGCGACAGCATAGGATACTTGTGAGGGTATTTGGCGAAGCCGCTTTCGGGGGTGTTTTCCTCCTCCAGGTCCGACCCCACTTTGCGGGTAGGGGAGTCCGGCGTTGCGTATTGCGGATACTGCGCTTCCAGGTCTTCCAGTTCGTGCATGAGCTGGTCGTACTCGAAGTCGCTCATCGTGGGCGCATTCTCTACATAATACTTCCGGCTGTTCTCCCAGAGAATAGCCTTCAGCTTTTCAATCCTGTTCTTTGCCTCGATGGTATCCATACGTTCTTTGTTGCGGTTATACGCGCCGCTGTACACGCCATGCGTGCGCGCATATGCGTGCACAAAAGACAAAGATAGTGAAAAATTGCTGGAAGTGCAATTTTTCGTGCGACGCCCCTCTTCCACCTCTCACCCTAACGGTGTACGTACACTTGGAATGCCCTCCAGACTCTGCGCCAGCGCATACTTGTATTCAACAAAAAACCTTATCTTTACAAAACATTTGTAAGCAAACAACCACACCATACTATGAAACATCTCCGATTATTCCTTTTGTGCCTCCTGCTGATGGGTTGGGGCGCAAGTGCACAGACCACCCGCGAGGAACTGCTGTCCAACATGCCTCTCACGGCCGGCAATTATGCCGCTTACCCGACGCCTACAGGTCACATCACGCCAGCGCCGGCGGGGTATGAGCCGTTCTATATCACCCATTACGGCCGTCACGGTTCCCGGTATATGACCAGCGACAAGGCCTATAAGCGCCTGAACAAACAGCTGGACAGCGCATTGACGCTGGGCCTGCTCACGGAATACGGCAAGGACGTGCGCAACCGTATCATCCTGGCAACGCACGATGCCAAAGGCCGCGCCGGCACCCTTACCACCCTGGGCGCAAGGCAGCACAAAGCCATTGCCCGCAGGATGTTTGACAACTATCCTTCCCTGATGCAGGAGCCCCTCACCGTAACGGCCAATGCTACTACTTCCGGCCGCGTAATCAAGAGTATGGAGAACTTCTGTGAGGAACTGGCCATTCTGAACCCGAGCTACCAGATTACCACCGCCGCCCGGGAAGAGGACCATGTCTATCTCAAGGCCAACAAAGCCATCGTGCTGCCCGAAGCGCCCCTGGACGACGAACTCTACCACAAACTGAAGAAGTTCCGCAAGAAAATGATGACTTGGAGCCCCCAGATGGAATCCATGTTCACCGACGTGAAGCAGGCTCAGAGCTTCATCGACCCTTACACCTTCGCCGACGACATGGATAATGTAGCGGCCGATATGTACTGCCTCCCCGAACTCCGCATCAACTTTGACGATGTCCTTGGAGAGGAAGGCATGATCAACGGATTCCGCTCTTACAACGCCGCCTGGTGCCTGTGGGAAGGCCTGATGCCTGGTTCCAAGAAGTCCTATTACCGCATTTATCCTCTCCTCCAGAATTTCCTGGACGAGGCCGATAAGGTCATTGCCGATGGCGGCAAAGCCCTTCGCCTCCGCTTCGGCCACGACAGCGTGGTGCTTCCCTTCGCCTTCGCCCTGGGCTTCCCCGAAGCCACCGGTGCCACCGACGATATGGAGAACCTGCACCTCACCTTCTCCATCTTCCGCCTCATCCCCATGGGCGCCAACATCCAGTGGGTCTTCTTCCGCAAAAAAGGCAGCAAGGACATCCTGGTCAAATTCCTGATGAACGAGAACGAAACCGCCATCCCCATCAAGACAAACTGCTACCCCTATTACCACTGGAAAGACGTAGAAGCCTACTACCGCAAAATGATTGAAGACGCCCACCTGGTCTACGAGAACTAAGGCATTCGACGCCTGTTTAAACACCCTCCGTGTGCATTTGGGGCCTCCGGTGCACACGGACATCGGGGAGAGGGTGCGCCTCCGGTCAGCAGCCAAAAAAGGGGCGGCACCGGTCGCTTTGTGCAATGAGCGCCCTGCAGGGCGCCGGCGGAGGGTGTGTCTTTGCCCCTGGACGGTGACGACGAGCAAAGACATACTAGCCCGGGAGCCGCGGGGGTGTATGAGGGGGCAGCGCCCCCTGTATTGATTCTCAATTCCCTCCGGCGCATCCCTCTCCCCGATGCCCAGGTGTCGGATTTTTTCTTACCTTTGTTTTCATGAAACGGATTATTATACTTCTTACGGCGCTGCTTATTGCGGTGACGGCGGCGGCTCAGGTGGGCCGGTATCAGAATATCAGAGTGTGGTATCCGGGGTATTCACTTCGGTTCGATACGGCTACGGGGGAATTGATTTCCATTCACTATGACAGTGCACTGGAGGCAAATATGGAGGCGGTGATTTCTCCTAAGCAGAGTCATAACCATCATCATACGGGCCGATATGAATTCCGCCGTACGCGGCAGCTGGGGACCTATCAGATTTTCGATACATCTACGGGCAAATATACCACGGTGGAGTGGACGCCGGTGGACAAGGACGGGAAGGAGATAGAGGCGAGCATCGACACGGCCCTGGCTAATGCCAAGGACAAGCTCCGTAAGGCGCTGAAGAGCCTGGAGGAGAGTCTGGAGAGCCTGTAATCGTGTGAAGGCATTGACGGCGAATACGGCCATTACCTCCCTCCCGGCGTTTGGCATTGCGGGGGAGGTGAACCGCATGCTGGCGCAGCGTACGCGGCTCATTGTGACGGCGCCGCCGGGGGCGGGTAAATCCACCGTTCTTCCCCTGACCATCCTCGAGGCCTTTCCAGAGGGGAAGATTCTCATGCTGGAGCCACGGCGGGTGGCGGCGCGGCAGATTGCCGAGCGTATGGCCTTTCTGCTGGGGGAGCCTGTGGGCAAAACCGTCGGCTATCGTATCCGTTTTGAGACCAGGGTGTCGCGGGAGACCCGTATCGAGGTACTCACCGAAGGGATTCTGACGCGCATGCTCGTCGAGGACCCTGCCCTGGAGGGGGTATCGGCCGTTATTTCCGACGAGTTCCATGAGCGGAACCTGCAGAGTGACGAGGCGCTGGCCTTGACCCGTCAGGCGCAGGCGCTCCTGCGGGAAGATTTGCGCATTGTCATTATGTCGGCCACCATCGATACGGAGGCACTTTCCAAAACCCTGGACGCACCTGTCATTCAAAGTGAAGGAAAGATGTACC
>JAEEUZ010000185.1 GCA_016290725.1 Bacteroidales bacterium
ATAATGTATACCAAGCCTGTCTTGATGGCCAGTTTCAGGCTTTTGGTCCAGCTTAAGTCAAGCCACTGACGGAAGTCTATAGTCACCAGAACCAGCATCAGGGAGGCATTCACTGTTGCGCTTTGCCCGAGCGTAAGAAGCAGGGCGAACAGCATGAAGAAGCTGAACTGGCAGAGGATATATGCCGAAGCGGCGGCCGCAATCGACAGGCCCGGCTTGTACCTCTTGAGGGTTACCCCCATTGCCAGCCACAGCAACAGGAACTCACCCAGGAATAGCGGGATGCCCTGGCTTCGGAGCGTTCCCTCCAGGGCGGCAAGAGACGATTTCCACTGCGTATCGACGGCCTCTGGGTGCTGGTCGAGAGTTAGAATCGTGTATCCCTGCTGGACCAGCTGAATCGTATTGCGGGTAATGTTCACCCCCCGCTCGTTTCCTTCCGGAGCCTCTAAACTGAAGGTGGATTCAAACGGATCATTCTGTTTCTGCTGGATAGGCTGAAGCACGGCGGAAACCAGGGCGAAAAAGGCGTAGAAGATGATAAGGGCGGTGAGAGGGGCCAGATAGCGCTCATGGTCTCCATTGATATAGTCCCTTATCATGTATCCCGGGCGCAGCAGCAGGTGTGTGAACGTCCGCTTTGCGTCGTCGTTCAGAAAAGGGATGCTGTCGAATGCGCCCTTGTAGAAGTCGCCGGAACCTTTCTTCGCGTTTGTGTGGGGCTTCTTCCATGGCAGGAAGCCCAGCTTCTGCCATATCCTGAATGCCCTGACTCGCGTCTGATATGTGTGCTTCTTTCTCATATATGCAGATCGGTGTTCAAAGATACGTATTTTGAAGCATAATTCGTATCTTTACCAAAACAAACGAAGTGATGAACCTTCTTCTTTCACAAATGCTTGCACACGCCGACCCGTCGCAGGTCGAGGGGCTTTCCCGATTCTTCAAGACCGGTCCGGGACAGTATGGCGAGGGCGACAGGTTTCTGGGAATCAAGGTGCCGGTGACGCGCGCCGTGGTTAAGGAGTGCTGGCGGCAGACAGGCTTCCCGGCGCTGGAGGAGTGCATCGAAAGCGAGTTCCATGAGGTCCGGCTGGCGGCCCTGCTGACGCTGGTGGAGATATTCAGACATAACAAGCCTCTGCGGGAAGAATGCGTTAAGTTCTATCTGGCACACACCGGCCGCATAAACAACTGGGACCTTGTGGACCTGAGTTGCTATCCCCTTCTTGGCGAATGGCTCCTGGACAAGGACCGCACGCTGTTGTATGACCTTGCAAGGAATGGAAAGAACATCTGGGAGCAGCGCATCGGCATGGTGAGCACCATGACCTTCATCCGCCACGGGCAGATTCAAGATACGTTCGACATCGCCGACATCCTCCTTCATCACCCGCACGATCTCATACACAAAGCCGTAGGCTGGCTGCTCCGAGAAGCAGGAAAAAAGGACAAGGCTGCACTGGAGGCATATCTTCAACCCCGCTTTCAGGCCATGCCCCGCACTATGCTCCGCTATGCCATAGAAAAGTTCCCCGAAGAGGAACGGAAGGCGTATCTTGAAAAGTAGACCTATATGTGAGCCGTCTTGCCGCCGCGTGAGAGAACGAGTCCCAGCGAAATGGCAATGATGGCAACAGGCATCAGCAGATACTGCCTGTATGTCTGGAGGAAGACTCTGACGCTTTCCAGGAGACCGCTGCCAACTGATTGTACGTCAACAGGATAAAGGAATGCTACGGCCGTGGCAAGAACGCCCGCGGCAAGGCCGGCCACAAGGGCCACGATCAGCGCCTTCCGGCCGTGGCTGCGCTGACGGTCCACCTCGGACTTTATGCCCTCGACGGCCTCCATCCGGCGTTGCGCCTCCAGGATAAAAGTGGGATCGTCTTTCACCACCGGCTTGTTCTCCCTAAGGAATTCGTCTATCTCTTTCATAACTGAATGTACTGTTTAAGGTGTTGCCGGCCCATCGAGAGCTGGTATTTGACGGTGCCTTGCGGCATACCGAGGACGGCGGATATCTCTTTGATGCTGCGGTCTTCGAAATAGAAAAGGGAAATGGCGGCCTTCTCCTTCTCCGGCAGGCGCCCAAGTGCCTGATAGAGCTGCTGATAGCGGAAGGATGCGTCGCAAGTGTCGGTAGCCGGGACGCTTGATGCGGCCTCCACCGGCACCTCTTCTGCGCGTGCCCTGCGGCAATGATCGATATAGCAGTTGTACGCTATACGGAAGAGCCAGGTGCTGAATTTCGACAGCCCCATGAAGGAGCCGGAAGCCACGTACGCCCGCACCAGGGCGTCCTGGGCGATGTCGTCGGCAAGTGAGGCGTCGCCACTGCACAGAGCAAGCAGGAACCGCCTCAGTGGCTCCTGCTCTACGCGCACCTGCTCGATGAACCGCTCCCGGGTCATGGACTACTCCTTAGGCGCTCCGAGGTTTCTCTCTTCGGCCTCTATCTCCTTGGCCAGCATATTCTTACCCACATAGTAGGAGATGAACAGGCCGAGACCTACGGCGAGGAGGATGCCTCCGGCAGGAAGCCACCACTCGCACATCCAGAGACCGCCTCCGAAAGATGGATTGACGGCACGGATTATCCCAAGAGTGACAAAGCCGAGGCCTATGAATCCTGTTATGCAGGCGCCTGTCAACTTGTCCAGCAGATCCTGCTTGATCAAGAGGGTCTGTTTCTTCGCCTGCTTTCCTGAGGGCTTGAAGTAGTTGGGGTCAACCTGAGCGCCGCACTCGATGGCCTTGAGCATGATCTCAGCTTTTTTGTTGGTCTCGTTCTGCCTGGTCCGGCTCACTATCCAGACAATCGTTATCGGCAGCACTACGCAGACGAGAATAGGGATTAAGATTTCTTCCATTTCAGTATATGTTATCGTTTAACTTTCCCCGCTTCCGGAGCGGTTTCATCTGTTAGACGGAGAAACCGGCCAAAAGGTTGGAAAAAAACAAAAAAAAATCACTTGCCCGGATTGAACCCAAAATCATGGGTTCATTTCTGCAAAGATAATAACATCTGTTGAAATGGGATACTGAAAAACGCCTGCGTCTTCCGGCAGGAGCCGAAAGATTTGGCAAAATGGCAGGAATTGTGTAAATTGCAGACAATAAATATTTAATTGGATGAATCTTTTAAAACTCGCCCTCACTTCCCTGATCGCCATGACTTGTATTTCCGGTTTTGCCCAGAACAACAGCCAGGCTGTACTGGACAACATTCTCTCCCGCAAGAGCGTACGTTCTTATACTGACCAGGAAGTCACACCTGAACAAGTCGAGACCATTCTGAAGGCCGCCATGGCGGCTCCTTCCGGAATGAACCTTCAGCCCTGGCGCTTTGTGGTGGTCCGGGAGCAAGCGACCAAAGACAAACTGGCCATCGGCTTCAACAAGATGATAGCCAAGGCTCCGGTAGCAATCGTAGTTTGCGGAAAGACCACGGGCAAGCTAGGCGGCGAGAACCATAACTGGACGGCCGACTGTGCCGCCGCCACAGAGAATCTCCTGCTGGCGGTGGAGGCCCTCGGGCTGGGCGCGGTCTGGACAGCCTGCTACCCGTATGACGACCGGATGAATCCCGCCATCGAGGCCCTGGAGCTGCCGAAGGACGTCAAGCCATACTGCATCGTCCCGATTGGATATCCCGCCGGGAACGATAAGCCCAAAGACAAGTGGAAACCGGAGAACATCCACTACGAAAAGTGGTAGGCAGACTATCACTGAGCCCACGAACATGAGACTACTGACTCGCTTTGCGACGGCCGGAGGGGAATTCAGGAACCTCGCGCTGAACCGAGCGACGATGCAATCCTCCGCCATCGACGTGGAGCGGACGTCACAGACATTCAATCTCTGATCCGGCTTAACGGCGCAGGGTCTGCGAAGGGAGCGATATCTTCAGCTTGAAGGTGTTACTCCCTTTGTAGTAGAAGAGG
>JAEEUZ010000036.1 GCA_016290725.1 Bacteroidales bacterium
TTTGTTTCAGGCGCGCGATGCATACCTGACGGTCTTCCAGCGGAGCCCTCAGAGCCTCCAGCGTGGATTTTGGCGCCTCACAGAACTCGTCCAGAAACAGTACGCCGTTGGTTGCCAGAGACACTTCTCCAGGGAGGATATTGTCTCCGCTGCCTCCTCCCAGCATTGCCGCTTTGGAGGCCGATATGTGCGGGGCGCGGAAGGGGCGGGAGCGCATGAGCCCCGCCTCTCCGGAGGAACGGCCCGCCACGGAGTACACCTTTGATGTGACCAGCGACTCCTCCAGACTCATCGGCGGCAGGATGCCCGCGAGGGCCTTCGCCATCGAGCTCTTCCCGGCCCCGGGTGCTCCCAGGAACATCAGATTGTGCCCCCCGGCAGCCGCAATCTCTACTCCACGTTTGGCGCCGTCCTGGCCAACGATATCGGCAAAATCCATATAAGAGCCCCGTCCGCGCTTTCGCCCACGAGTCATGCGTTCGTAAAGCTCGGTGTTCCATATCAGGTACTGCGACACATCCTCTTTGTCTTCCAGGATGCGGAGCACGTCGTCCAGAGTTTTAACCGCATACACCTCTCCGTCCCGGAAGTCGGCCGCTTCCAGGGCCGACATTTCGGGCAGGATGCAGCCCCGCAGCCCCATGCTCTGGGCTAGTTCCACCATAGGAAGCGTGCCCGGAACATAGCGAACGGAAGCATCCAGCCCCAGCTCTCCCATTATCAGATAATCGCCCAGAAGGGGCAGGTACTTCTGCTCGGATGCCGCAATTATTCCCAGGGCTATGGGAAGATCGTAGCCGCTGCCCTGTTTGTGCAGATCCGCCGGAGCGAGATTAATCACTATCTTTTTGCCAGGGATATGGAACCCCCGCAGCTGCAGGGATGTCACCGTGCGCAAAAGGCTCTCCTTCACCGCGGCATCGGCCAGGCCCACCAGATGTATCCCGATCCCAAGACTGATATTTACCTCAATTGTTACCGCCACCGCATCGATTCCGATGCTCTTGGCCCCATGAACATATACAAGCATAGCCAAATCTGTTTTGGGGCGAAGAAAAGCATTATAATCGGAACCGGAGTTAAAAAACAGAAAAACTTTTTCTTTATAAAATTAAAAAACACTAAAAAAGCGGCCTTGTGGGCCGCTGCAAGGAGGTTGAAAATTTTTCCGGGGAAGACTAACCGAAGGTCTGCTCGGAGTTGAAATACTCGTCGAAGATGCAGTTGATGAAGTTGATTTGCTCCGTGTCGCCCCAGAACATGCCGTCGTGAAGGAACACGCAGTCTCTCATTGTGACGGGACACTGGACATTGAACAGGTTGCCGGTGTTGTTGGCGAACATGCAGTTGTCGAATTCCACATTGTTGCAATCGCTGATATTCACCTGCTCGAATTCGCGGTTGCGGAAGAACTGGCATCCGTCGAACAGGACATAATTGGTGCTGCTCACATGCATGATGTAGTATGAGCAGTCGTGAATCTTGGAGGCCTTGAAAATAACGTCCTCGCAATTGTCGATGATGAGGCCTTCAGTGCCGCAGCCGTACAGGTCCAGACGGTCTCCATAGACGTGTGAGCAATTGTCGAAGCCAAGGACGCCCTGGTCGCAATAGCCCTCTTCAGAGTGGCCGATGGTGAGACCCCTGAGCGTGATTTCGGAGCAACGGTCGAAGGAGATGACGTTGGCGTAGCGGGGATCTGTCTGGAGAGTGATGATGTCCTGACCGGCTATAATGCTGAGGTTCTGCACGTTGGCGATATGAAGCTCCGGCCCGTCGGTCTGATCTACGAAGAAAACCTTCTTGTTGGTGGTCGCCGCTTTTTCGTAGCTCACGCGAAGCTTGCTGTTGCGGGACTCCAGCAGGGTGGAAGTGAGGTCAACAATGGATTCGTCCACGATGATGATGCGGTTGCTCGCGATTGCATCGATGAATTCCTGGGCTGTTGACACGTGAACGGTTTTAACAGATGTCGTGCGCGCTGAAAGCAGGGCGGTGCTGTTTACCAGAATGGCTGCAGCCAAAAGGCAGATGATTCTTTTCATACGATAAGCAGTTTGTTTTATGCAAATATAGTAAATTATTCCAAGCAAAGCGACGTGAGAGGGCCGTTAAAATGAAAAACAGTCGCAACGCTGTCCCTCAACAGCACTCCGGGATTGCCGCGGAGGCCACTCAGAGCCACAAAAAAGGAATTGCCTGCCGATGCGGCGCAGGCTCCGGAAACAAGCGCATATTCTCCGGGAGGTTCTCCATACGGGTCGATGTGCACGACGCGTCCCTTGTCCGTAACCACGGCGGCGTCGCGCCCGAGCCGCGGATAAAGCTCGAAGTACGACTCCCCTCCGGACGAGGTGAGCCTTGAGTTCCCGGCGTCCCACACGTAGCGGACGCCGGCCACATCGGCCATCAATCGAATCTGGTTGCCATTCCAAACGAACGTGGCCGATCGGACCTCGCGGTAAAACGTCGGCCCGAGGGGAAGTTCAAACGAGCCGTAGTAAATGGAAAGCATAGTGCGGCCATTTGTTTTTCTCCTCAATGCCCGCACCAGTTTCCCGCGATACACCACAACATCCAGATGGTCTCCTTCCGGAAGCGCCCGCTCAAGATAATCCTCCACCAGATGGATGCGCCCTTCCTCTTTATATGAAAAGTACCAGTGGCCGTTATCGCTGTATAGCGCTCCGCTGCGGGGAAGCCCCCGGTCCAGCGAGCCGGAAACCGTGCCGCCGTCCGACAGGAACATCACTCGCCCGTCCTTTCGGAAAGACAGCCCCGGGCCACCGAGGTTCTGGCCCAGAGTGAGAATGTGCCCCTCTTCGTCTATTGCAAACCCGCGGATACTCTCTGCCGCGCTGTAACGCAGCACTTCTTCTCCGTCGCGGCCGATTATGGTGCAACCCTCGCTTGTAGTGAAGGTGTACAGGTGCCCGTCCCAAATCCTGTGGCAGTCCGGATCCGTCGGCCATGGGGTGCCGTTTCCTGCAGGGACACGGAGCAGTTCAGCATTCCCTTTTAGCAGAAGGATATGTGCCGATACGGCGCTGTGTGCAGTGTCGCGCACCCAATCGTAACCGGAAGGGTATTCTACGCCAGTGAGAAGGACGCTGTCTTTGGCAGGCGCAGGCGGTTCGCGCTGATAAGAGTGGTCGCTGTGCGGATCCCAGAGGTCGCGGCGGCCGCCGGGGAGTTGAGACTTGTCGCAGGCGAACAGGGCAAACAGAATAATCAGAATAATAATGCGTTTCATAAGCAAATCTTTTTGCCGCAATGTATGAAAAACGCACATGCCCCGCTGCCTCCGGATGCAGATTTTTATGTTTTTTATGTCTTTTGGTATCGATTTCTTAATAATGTTAAAATTTACTTTAACTTTGTAAAGAAAAAAATGAAGAAAGAAATCCATATCGGCAGCCTTTCAGAGCTGGACAAAGCGGCCGCGGAGTTCCTTCGGGAGATTCCCCGGGACGCGCTTGTCGCCCTTTACGGCCCCATGGGCGCCGGCAAAACCACCTTCACCACGGCGGTGTGCAAACAGCTCGGCGTGGTGGAAGACGCCGTGAGCTCCCCCACCTTCGCGATAGTGAACGAGTATCGCACGGGAACGGGCGAGCCCATGTATCATTTCGATTTCTACAGAATCGAGCGCCCGGAAGAGGCGCTCGACATCGGCTTGTATGATTATCTGGATTCCGGGGCCCTGTGCATCATGGAATGGCCGGAGAACATAGAGCCGCTTCTTCCGGACGAAACGCTGCGCGTTCACATTACCGTGAACCCGGATCTTTCCAGAACTCTCAGCTGGGAAGACTGATTACCGCGGCTTCACCAACTCCACCGTGCCGGGGATATGGTCCTCCGGGGGTTCGCCGTGGAGGTAGATGATGCGCTGGTTGTCGCTGCCGCGGAAAAGGAGGCCGGTGTCACGGCGCTCCAGCAGAAACGGCCCGTCCACCAGAACGTCCAGGTAGGGGAGCATGGCGGCCATGACGGCATCGGCCTGAACTTCCTCATAGGTGAATCCAGTCCAGCACCAGATGGTTTTGCCGGTTTCCTCTTTTATGCGGCGGGCAAGCTCGGTGAAGGCAGGGGCCTGGTACATGGGATCCCCGCCGGAGAACGAGACGTTGGACATCGAATCCGACTTCACGATTTCCAGCAGTTCGTCCACATCCATCCATCGGCCAGCGTTAAAGTCCCAGCTCTGGGGGTTGTGGCAGCCTTTGCAGCCATGGCGGCACCCGGCACAGTAAATGGCCGTACGGAAACCAGGTCCGTCGGCCATTGTCTGATGCAGGATATCCAGAACGCGGATCCTACTCATGCACTACGCGGTCATGAAGTTCCGCAAGCTTGCCGGAGTTCCAGCGGTTGGTGGTGCCAACCAGGTAGCCGGTGATGCGCTGCAGGGTGTCGATGTGATGACCGTGGCAGTGCGGGCATTCGCGGAGGTCTTTCTGGGCGTCTTCGTAGCCGCAGTCCAGGCAGCGGTTGCGGTTGTGGTTCACGGAGCCGTAGCCGATATCGTACTTGTCCATCAGGTCCACGATCTGCATGATAGCCTCCGGGTTGTGGGTGGCGTCGCCGTCGATTTCCACATAGAAGATGTGGCCGGCATTCTCGTACTTGTGGTACGGGCCTTCGATCTTTGCCTTGTGCTCGGGTGAGCAGTGGTAGTACACCGGAATGTGGCTGGAGTTGGTGTAGTAGTCCTTGTCCGTGATTCCGGGGATGATACCGAAGGTCTTCTTGTCCCTCTTGGTGAAGCGGCCGGAAAGGCCCTCTGCGGGAGTTGCGAGGAAGGTGAAGTTGTGCTGATAGGTCTCTGCGAAGCCGTTGATCTTCTCCGCCATGTGGGAGACGATGCGCAGGCCAAGGTCCTGAGCCTCTTCGCTTTCGCCGTGATGCTTGCCGATGAGGGCGATAAGGCATTCCGCCAGGCCGATGAAGCCGATGGAAAGTGTACCCTGGTTGAGGACGGGTTCGATGGTGTCGTTCTCGTCCAGCTTTTCGCTGCCGAGCCACAGGCCGTTCATCAGCAGGGGGAACTGCTTCTTGAGGGCGGTCTTCTGGAAGTCGAAGCGCTCGTTCAGCTGGCGGGCGGCGATATCCAGAGCCCAGTCCAGTTTCTGGAAGAACTTCTTGATGCGCTCGTCCTTGTTCTCCTCTTCCCTCATTGCCTCGATGGCCAGTTTCACGATGTTGATGGTTGTGAAGCTGAGGTTGCCGCGGCCGATGGAAGTCTTGGGCCCGAAGCGGTTGCCGTACACGCGGGTGCGGCATCCCATGGTTGCCACCTCATGCTCGTAGCGCTTGGGATCGTCGGCCTTCCATGCATCGTCCTGGTTGTAGGTTGCGTCCAGGTTCAGGATGTTGGGGAAGAAGCGGCGCGCGCTCACGCGGCATGCGAATTTGTAGAGGTCGTAGTTCGGGTCTTCCGGGAGGTAGCTCACGCCTTTTTTCTTCTTCCAGATCTGGATGGGGAAGATGGCGGTGGAGCCGTTGCCCACGCCCTCGTAGGTGGTGTTCAGGATTTCGCGGATGATGCAGCGTCCTTCTGCCGATGTGTCCGTGCCATAGTTGATGGACGAGAACACGACCTGGTTGCCGCCGCGGCTGTGGATGGTGTTCATGTTGTGCACGAACGCCTCCATGGCCTGGTGCACGCGGCTCACGGTCTGGTTGATGGCATGCTGCATTGCGCGGTCCTTGCCCTGAAGGCCGATGAGGTCCCTCTTGATATAGTCGTCGATCTTCGCGGTTTTGAGCTCGCTGTAATCGACATTGGACATTGCGCTCACCTGGTCGATTTCCTCTTCATACGTTTTGCGCACGAAGGGGGCCAGATAGAAGTCGAATGCGGGGATGGCCTGACCGCCGTGCATTTCGTTCTGCACGGTTTCCATGGAGATACATGCCAGTACGCTTGCGGTTTCAATACGCTTGGCCGGGCGTGATTCGCCGTGGCCGGCCTTGAGGCCATGCTCAAGGATAAGGTCCAGCGGGTGCTGGATGCAGGTGAGACTCTTGGTGGGATAGTAGTCCTTGTCGTGGATGTGGATGTAGTTGCCCATCACGGCCTCACGCACGGGATCCGACAGGAGATTGTCGTCCACATAGCTCTTGGTGGCCTCCGAGGCGAACTTCATCATCATGCCGGCAGGGGTGTCTGCGTTCATGTTGGCGTTCTCGCGGGTGATGTCGTTCACCTTTGCGCCGATGATGTCTTCGAAAATCTCGTTGGTCTTCGCTTTGCGGGCGATGTTGCGCTTGTTGCGGTAGCGGATGTATTCCTTCGCTACTTCCTTGCGCGGACTGTTCATGAGTTCGTTCTCCACACAGTCCTGGATTTCCTCCACGCTCATCTCGTCCTGATTGAGGTTCGAGATGGTTTTTGCGATCTGTGCCGCAAGTACAATGTCCTCACCGGCTTCGGTTACGTCCATTGCTTTCAGGATGGCTGCAACAATCTTCTGGTTGTTGAAGTCTACTTTTCTACCGTCTCTTTTAAGTACACGTTTTACCATTTCAGAGAGTGTTGATGGCAGCGCCGGCTTGTGGCCGGATGCCAGGGTTTATGATTGGATTTTTTCTTTTCCGATAGGTTCGGGAGACAAAGATACATCAATCCTTTTCAATATTTCAATGTTTAGCCGTAAAAAGTTATCAACACCAAGCAAAAATCCCTGTTAATTGCGTGATTAACAGGGAGTTAAAGAAATATTTAATTTTGAATGTTTCTAAATTAAAACAAGTTTGTTCTAATCCGGAAAAGTTATTAACATTCCCTCACGACCCACACCAGAACGTGGCGGTCGAACACCATGTATTCCAGCTCGAAATCCTCTTCTTCGCCGTCTTTATCCTCGAAGGTGGCATCCAGTTCGCCCTCGCCCCGGATGCGGAAACGCTCCACTTCGATCTGCTCCGCGAAGTTCAGATTGTATACCGAGAGAAGCTTGTAGATCGCCTCCTTTGCGCACCAGTATATGGCGAGCTGCTCGTTGCGCTTTTCATCGTCTTCCAGATCGTCGATTTCATCCTCGCTCAGGGCTTTCTTCTCCACGGCGGAGAAATCCCTGTCCAGGGACTCAATGTCTATGCCGCAGTCCTCTTCCGGGTGCAGGATCACTGCCACATAGTTCGTCGTGTGGGTGATGGAGATGTTTACGGCGTCGTTCTCGATATAGGGTTTTCCGTTATCGTGATGGCTCAGGTATACTTTTTCTTCAAACAACTCGTTAAGGAGGGCCCTCACGGCCAGCCTCTGCTTGCGCATGGATTCACTGCCGATGAAGGATATCTCCTCCATTTCGTCTGTAGGAGTTGAACTGAGGGCGATAAGCTCTTCTTCGCTCTCTGTAATGTGCCACACGCCGATAGTGGCTTCGTTCTTAAGTTTCTTCTTTAAATATAGTCCCATATAAGGTTGTTTCAAACAAAACAATGATGCGGCGCCCCGGGAGCATGCGTGCTCGGGGTGCTGTTCTCTCAGGTATACAAGCTAGACAGAGGGTCGTCTGACACGACGCCCGCTGCGGGTGAAGATGTTACCGGACTGGGAGGCTCCATTCTTTCGTTAAAATTATCATGCAAATATAGCTATTTTTTTGCGTATGCAACAAATCTTTTCTTTAAAATTCGTATATTTGCATTCCGAATTAACCGACTTGATTTATGGATTTTCTAACCGACGAAAAACTTGTCATAGTAGGCGCAGCCGGTATGATCGGCTCCAACATGGCCTCAATTGCAGCAATACTGCGGCTTACTCCGAATATCTGCCTTTACGATGTATATGAGCCCGGCAACAACGGCGTCCTCCTTGAAATGCAGCACAGCGCATTCCCCCGCATGCGGTTCACCGCCACGACGGACCCCAAGGAAGCTTTTACCGGAGCCAAGTACATCATCTCTTCAGGCGGTGCTCCCCGAAAAGAAGGCATGACCCGTGAAGACCTTCTCAAGGGCAACTGCGAAATCGCGGCAACCCTGGGAGACAATATCCGCAAGTATTGCCCGGAAGTAAAGCACGTGTTCATCATATTCAACCCGGCGGACGTAACGGCCCTCACCGTTCTCATCCATTCCGGCTTGAGGCCCTGCCGCGTGTCTTCCCTTGCAGCTCTGGACAGCACCCGTCTGCAGACCAACCTTGCCAAGGAGTTCGGCGTGAGGCAGTCTGATGTGGAGAACGCCTTCACCTATGGAGGCCACGGAGAGTCCATGGCAGTATTTATGTCCAAGGCAACCATCTGCGGAACCCCCATTGCAAGCATGGGCCTTTCCAAGGAACGCATGGAGCATATCAAGACCGAGACCATCCAGGGCGGCGCCCAGATCATCAAGCTTCGTGGCCGCAGCTCTATCCAGAGCCCGGCATACCTTTCTGTGAAGGCAATTGAATCTGCCATGAAAGGCGGAGAAGACTTCCCCTGGCCTTGCGGAACATATGTGGACACTCACGAGTACAGCCACGTCTTCATGGCCATGCCCACATACATGGACGCAACCGGTATACATTATTATATGCCGGAAGGCAACAAGGAAGAACTGGCTGCCCTCAAGGCTTCCTACGACCACCTTGTGGAAATGAGGGAGACCATCATCAGTCTCGGCATCATCCCTCCCGTGGACGAGTGGCACAAGATGAATCCCTATCTGTGGAACCGCAGGCTTCCCCGCATGAAACCGGAGAAGTAAGCCGCGTCCCACCAGAAATATCACAACAAATGGGGATTGACAGTTTCCGTCGATCCCCATATCTTTGCACCCAAGTGCAAAACAAGAGATGATACTGGCAGATTTACAGACGGGCGAAAAGGCCGTGGTCGTTAGGGTTAACGGTCATGGCGGCTTTCGTAAACGTCTTATAGAGATGGGGTTTATCCGGGGGAAGGAAGTGCGGGTTGTGCTGAATGCTCCCCTTAAGGATCCCATTGAATACGAGATAATAGGATACAAAGTGTCGCTCCGCCGCGAGGAGGCGAGGAAAATCGAGGTGGTTTCTGAGCAGGAAGCCCGCGAGGCGCTCACCACCGACGAACACCTGCAGGCCCTTCCCGGCGACATGGAAGAGCAGGAGCGGCTCGGCCGCGCCCTGGAACATGTGGCCCAGGAGCGCCACCACGAGATTCGCGTGGCGCTGGTGGGAAACCCGAACTGCGGCAAAACCTCCCTTTTCAACATAGCGTCCGGCAGCCACGAACACGTGGGCAACTACTCCGGCGTTACGGTGGACGCGAAAGAGGGCCACTTCGACTACAAGGGCTATAAGATCACCCTTGTAGACCTTCCTGGTACATATTCCTTAAGCGCGTACTCTCCCGAAGAGCTCTACGTCCGCAAGAATCTCATCGAAAAGACTCCGGACGTGGTGGTGAACGTGGTGGACGCCTCCAATATCGAGCGCAACCTTTACCTCACCACCCAGGTCATCGACATGAACCTGCGCACCGTGATGGCCCTGAACATGTACGATGAGCTCCAGTCCAAAGGAGACAAGCTGGACACAAGGCAGCTCGGGCATCTTCTGGGCCTTCCCATCTGCCCCACCGTGAGCCGGGACGGCCGCGGAATCCCGGAGCTGATGGACGCCGTCATCGACATGTATGAAAACGGCCCCCGCCGCCATCTGCATATCAATCACGGAAAGGAACTGGAGAAATCCATCAAGCTTCTGCGCGATATAATCCACGCCAACAACGACATAAACAGCCGCTATTCGGCCCGATATCTGGCAATCAAATACCTGGAGCATGACAGCGACGTGGAGAAGATGCTGGAAGGGGTGGCCGGGCTTGAGCCCACGCGCGAGAAGGAATCGGCCCGGATAAAAGAAGTTCTGGGCACGAATCCGGAATCGGCCATCGTGGATGCGAAATACGCATTCATCCAGGGCGCTCTGGCGGAGACCTATGAGCAGTATCACGACACCAAGCCCCGCCGCACCCTCACCGACCGCATCGACGCTATCGTGACCAACAAGTGGCTGGCCTTCCCCATTTTCGTGGTGCTGCTGTGGTTCATCTTCTGGGCCACATTCACCATCGGCCAGTACCCGATGGACTGGATAGATGCACTGGTGGGCCTGCTGGGAGACTGGGTTGGCGGCATGATGCGCGACGGATGGTTCAAGGACCTTCTTGTGGATGGCGTCATCGCGGGTGTGGGAAGCGTTCTGGTGTTCCTTCCCAACATCATGATCCTCTACTTCTTTATATCTATAATGGAAGACAGCGGATACATGGCCCGGGCGGCGTTCATCGTGGACAAGCTCATGCACAAGATCGGCCTTCACGGAAAGTCGTTCATCCCCATGGTCATGGGTTTCGGCTGCAATGTGCCGGCCATTATGGCAACCCGTTCGATCGAAAGCCGGAAGAGCCGCCTGGTGACTATCGCCATCATCCCGTTCATGTCCTGCGCGGGCCGGTTGCCGATATTCGTGCTCTTTGCCGGGGCATTCTTCCCGGAGAGCCCCGCCACAGCGCTGCTGCTCATATATCTGCTGGGCGTTGTCCTGGCCCTTTTGAGCGCTAAACTGTTCTCCTGTTTCGTCAAGGACGACGATCTCCCCTTCGTGATGGAACTTCCGCCATACCGCATGCCAACCGGCAAGGCCACATGGCGCCACACATGGGAGAAAGGTAAGCAGTATCTGGAGAAAATGGCTACAACCATTCTCATTTTCTCCATCTTGATTTGGTTCCTTGGTTATTTCCCGCGCCACGAGGGCATGGGCAGCGCATACCAGCAGGAGCACTCCTGCATAGGCACGCTTGGCAAGGCCGTAGAGCCCGCCATGAAGCCTCTGGGGTTCAACTGGAAGATGGACGTGGGCCTTCTCACCGGTATCGGCGCAAAGGAACTCGTTATTAGTTCGCTGGGCGTTATGTATGCCCAGGAAGGAGAAGAATATGAAGGAGGCACGGAGGGTGACACCCAGCTTCAGAGCGCGCTGAAAGCCACGGTTCCCACTGCAGCCGCCCTTGCCTACATGGTGTTTGTGTTGTTGTATTTCCCCTGCATCGCCACGTTCGTAGCCATAAAGAACGAGACGGGCGGGTGGCGCTGGGCTATCCTTTGCGCCTTATACACCATGATTGTGGCCTGGGTGTTCGCCTTCGCCGCCTTCCGGATAGGCCTATTGCTGTGGCCAGTGTAACAAAAAAATCCTCCGGCGAAAACCGGAGGATTTTTGTAAGAGCTTGTGACTCTTAGAAAGCGTAGCCAACTCCGAGGTGGAGGTTGGCACGGTGATAGAAGGTGTTCTCAGTGCTGCCGGCATAGATGTTCAACACGCCGTAGTCATAGCCGAGGACAATCAGAATCTTAGCGAACTCTGCGCCGATGCCGCCGCCAACATAGACGTTGAACTTGTTGTAGTCACCGTCTGCATAGTAGTCCTTTGTGCTGTTGCTGCTGCCGGAACCGATAACGGTGTCTGCGTTGGTGTTGTTGACAGCTTTGGAAGAAAGACCAAGCTGGAAGGTGGGGCCTGCATATGCAAATACCTTTGCGTCACGGGTGAGAGCATAGCTGTAGTTTGCCATCACGGGAACATTCAGGGCCATCTCTGTGAAAACGGTCTTGCTGTTGACAGTTGCGATACCGCTGACACCACCGGATCCTTCCTGGGTGTTGGTAATCATTGAGAAGTACAGACCGGGAGCAACGCTGAGGCCACCGGAAAGACCAACGTTGTAGGATGCACCTGCATAGAAGCCGTTGGACTGTTCGGGAGTGATTGCGTTACCATTGTACTGGCCGCTGAGTGTGCTGTTGATGTAACCTGCGCCAGGATAGATCTGGGCGAATGCGTTTGTACCGGCAAACAGAGCTGCTGCGAGTACGATTGCAAAAATCTTTTTCATTTTTTTGATTATAAATTTAAAGGTTAAATTTCGTTTCAGCATGCTAATGTAAGAACTATTGTCCAAAAAAGCAAATTTTGCTATCTTTGTGTCTCAACAACAGCAGTAAAATGGACTACGCCTCTAAACTGAAATTTTACAAAGACTTCCCCATCGAGGGCGTGAACTTCGTTGACATCATCCCCCTGATGCAGGACAAGGAAACATTCGCATCTCTCACCGAAGATCTGGGCAAGCTCTGCGACAGCCCCAACATCGCAGCCCCGGAGGCCCGCGGCTTCCTTTTCGCCGCCCCCATGCTGGTGAAATGCCCCAACGTGGTGAACGTGATTCCCATGCGTAAGAAAGGCAAACTGCCTTACACAGAGGGTGATTTGGTAGGAGTGGATATCGTGAAGGAATATGGGAAGGACCAGATTTATTTCCGTCTGTCGGACGTGGCTGCAGGGAAACCTGAAGGAGATGTGTTCTACGTAACGTTCTTCGATGACGTGCTCGCAACCGGCGGCACGGCGGAAGGCATCGCTGAAGGCCTGGAGCAGCACAAAGTGGTTATTGACGGCAAGTCGTACGGCATCAAGGTGAAGGACTTCGTGTTCCTGGTGGAAATCGACTTTTTGAAGGGGGCCGAAAAGCTCAAGGGCATCGCACCCGTGAAATCCCTGATACATATTTAGATTTCTCGACTACGCTCGAAATGACAAAGGGCGCTGGAATAGAGATTCCCCAGGGCAGGATACTGCTGCACGCATGTTGCGCGCCCTGCTCAGGGGCTATCGTGGAGTATCTTGTTCAGCATGGATGCCGCCCCGCGGTGTTCTATTCCAATTCCAACATTACGCCCCGGGAGGAGTATGACATCCGCCTCAACGAGTGCATACGCTATGCAAAGGCCTTTGATCTGGAGATAGTGGCCGATGAGTACGACCACTCCGCCTGGGGCGCCTGTGCCATCGGCCTTGAAACCGAGCCGGAGCGAGGGGCCCGCTGCCTGCAGTGCTTCAAGTTCCGCCTTCTCCGCGCCGCGCAGTATGCCGCCACCCACGGTTTTGACGTCCTCACAACAACCCTCGCCTCGTCCCGTTGGAAAAGCCTCGAACAGGTGAATGAAGCCGGGCAGTGGGCATGTGCCCAGGTAGAGGGCGTTGTGTGGTGGCCGCAGAACTGGCGTAAAGGCGGCCTTCAGGAGCGCCGCGGCGAAATCATCCGCGAGCAGAACTTCTACAACCAGCTCTTCTGCGGCTGCGAATTCTCCCGCCGCTAACCGTGGCGGTTAGGCGCCACGGGGCCATCATTCCCACTCAATCGTTGCCGGGGGTTTGGAGGAGACGTCGTACACTACGCGGTTCACTCCGCGGACACGGTTGATGATGTCGGAGGAAACTTCCGCGAGGACATTGTAGGGCAGGGGATACCAGTCTGCCGTCATGCCGTCTACGGAGGTGACGGCGCGGAGGGCGACGCAGTTTTCGTAGGTGCGCTCATCGCCCATGACGCCAACGCTGCGAACGGGTAGGAGCATGGCGCCCGCCTGCCAGATCTTGTCGTACAGGCCATGGGCGCGGAGGGCGCGGATGAAGATGTCGTCGGCCTCCTGCAGAACGGCCACCTTTTCGCGGGTAACTTCGCTCAGTACGCGTATTCCGAGGCCGGGGCCGGGGAAAGGATGACGCCCGAGGATGGCGGGATCCAGGCCGATGGCGGCGCCCACGCGGCGCACTTCGTCCTTGAACAGAAGCCGCAGCGGCTCCACAACCTTAAGCGACATGCGCTCCGGCAGGCCTCCCACATTGTGATGGCTCTTGATGGTTGCCGACGGGCCCTTCACCGGGGCCGATTCAATAACGTCCGGATATATCGTCCCCTGGGCCAGGAAACGCGCTCCGGGAATCTTGCGGGCTTCTTTTTCGAAGACCTGCACATAGTCGCGGCCGATGATTTTCCGCTTGGCCTCCGGCTCCGTTACGCCCTTGAGGTCGCTGAAGAACAGCTCGGACGCATCCACTCCGCGAACATCCAGCCCCATGCCCTCGAAGGATGCGAGCACCTGGGCGAATTCGCCCTTGCGAAGGAGCCCGGAATCCACAAATATGCAGTGGAGGCGGGGGCCGATGGCCTTATGCAGCAGAAGCGCTGCTACGGAGGAGTCGACGCCGCCGGAAAGGCCGAGTATTACTTCGCCGTCGCCAATGGTTTCGCGAAGGGACGCAACCGTAGTGTCCACGAAGTTTGCTGGAGTCCAGTCCGGCGCGCAGCCGCAGATATCCACGGCAAAATTGCGCAGCAGGATGGCGCCCTGCTCGCTGTGATGCACTTCCGGGTGGAACTGTATGCCCCAGGTGGGTTCGCCGGGGATCTTGAAAGCCGCGCAGGGGATATCGGCAGTTGTGGCGATGATGGGATACGGCATCGAAAGAATGCTATCGCCGTGGGACATCCACACCGTTGAGCTGGGTTTCATACCGTGGAAGAGAGGATCATCTGCGGAGATTCTCAGTTCCGCGCGGCCGTATTCGCGGGCCGCGGCGCGTGCAACTTTTCCGCCCCCGACACGTGCCAGCCACTGTGCGCCGTAGCAGATTCCCAGGACGGGCATCTTGCCGCGGATGCCATCCAGGATGGGCTGGGGTGCGTCTTCGTCACTTACCGAAGCCGGGCTCCCGGAAAGTATCACGCCCTTCACCCCGTCCAGCGCCGGTACCTTATTATAAGGATGTATCTCGCAATACACACCCGCCTCTCGCACCCTCCGTGCAATCAGTTGTGTGTACTGCGAACCAAAATCCAGTATTAATATCTTGTTCATATCCCAGATGTCATTTCGAGCGTGCTGCTTTTGTCATTTCGAGCGTAGTCGAGAAATCTTATTTCTATCCATGGTCTTTTATTGCGAAGGGAGTAACTCTTTTTCTACCACAAGGGAGCGAAAAAGAGTTCTCCCTTCTTTTATGGCCAACGCACAGGCCCCCCTATTTAGTAATTCGGGGATTTTTTGGCGATGGTTACGTCGTGGGGGTGATTCTCGCGGAGGGAGGCGGCGGAAATGCGTACGAAGCGTGCGCCGTGGAGCGCTTCGAGGTTCGCCGCGCCGCAGTAGCCCATGCCGGAGCGGAGGCCGCCCACAAGCTGGAAGAGCACGTCCGCTACGGGGCCTTTGCAGGGGACCCGCGCCACGACGCCTTCAGGGACGAGCTTTTTGGAGCCGCCCTGAAAATAGCGGTCGGCCGAGCCGGCTTTCATGGCGTCCAGCGAGCCCATGCCGCGGTACGATTTCATCATGCAGCCGTCCACTTCCGCAACGTCGCCCGGGGCTTCGTCCGTTCCGGCGAACATGGAGCCGCACATGACGCAGCTGCCGCCGCCGGCGAGAGCTTTCACAACGTCGCCGGAATAGCGCAGGCCGCCGTCGGCAATAACCGGAACGCCGCTCTCTCGTGCAACGCAGTACACATCGTAGATTGCGCTAAGCTGCGGAACGCCCACCCCGGCAACAATACGGGTTGTGCAAATGGAACCGGGGCCGATACCCACCTTCACTCCGTCGGCCCCCGCGGCGATGAGGTCGCGGGCTGCATCGGCCGTGGCTATGTTTCCGGCCACCACATCTACCTTTGGATGTGCGGCCTTCAGGGCCTTGACCGTGTCGATGATGCCTTTCGAATGGCCGTGGGCGGAATCCACCACAATGGCGTCTACCCCGGCTTCGCATAGCTTCGCGGCCCTTTCAAGGCCGCTCTCGCCTACGCCAACTGCGGCTGCAACGCGCAGCCCCTCGGCTTTCACCTGCGCTACGGCATCGGCCTGGGCATCGGCCGACATATTCTTGTGGATTACTCCGATTCCGCCGGCGCGGGCCATTGCGATGGCCATGGGGGCTTCCGTTACGGTATCCATCGCAGCCGAGGCGAAGGGGATGTCCAGGGGGATGTTCCGGGAGAACCGGCCCCGGGTGGAAACGTCGGAAGGGAGAACTTCCGAATAGGCCGGGACAAGCAGAACATCGTCGAATGTTACGGCTTCCTGGCAGATTCTGTCTTGAGTGAAGGGCATAGGTACGGTCTTTGTGTTTGCAAATTTACGGAATTATTCCGTACTTTGTGGAAGCTATGAAACGTATTTGGACAATTTTTTTAGTGCTCTCGCTTCTGCCCCTTGCGGCAGCGGCCCAGACACGCACCTACGGCGACATCGAATCCAAGGCCTTCATCATCGGCCTGGACCAGTATTATTTCGGCAGCTCCGGCAGCCTGGGATTCAAGGTGGCCAAAACTACCTATGAGTCGCGCATCGAGGGCGGCAAGGTAACCGTAACTTGCCCTGGAAGCGGGGAAACCGCGCTGTATGAGGGCGAGGGCGATATTATCATCGGCATACATGATTTCACCGGAGACAAGAAACCGGAACTCGTTGTTGCCGTTCGTCATAACGGAATGATCGTGGCGGATATCTATCAGCTCTCGGACAAGGCCGCGCCCGTCGGCCGTATCGGCGCAGAAGGGGATGGCATCACCGAAATCCGCGTTTTCCGCCAGGCAATTACCATAAAGAATCACAGGGCTGGGGCCATGTACACCTGGACCTGGCACAAGAACAAGTTCGATTTCAAAGCATCCAACGGCTCGGCGGATCCAACTCCCGCAAAACCGGAAGTCCCTCTGCAGTAGCCCCCCCCGCCGGCCGGTATCCCCGGCCGTTTTTTTGCCCCCAACGCCCCGCTTCCCCGACCGTTTTTTGCCCCCAACGCCCCGCTTCCCCCGCCGGCCCGCAGTTTTGGGCAATTTTTGCTTGCCGATGTGGCTAAAACGGCCATCGACCAGCATTTTCGGCGCTTATTTGCTTGTCACTGGGGCGTTTTGCCTCACTCGCCGTCACTTTTGGCTGTTTTTTGCTGGTCGCTGGGGTAAATCCGGGGGGCGGCTCGCAGTTTTGGGCTATTTTTGCCGGTCGGGTTTTGCAGACAGGGGGAACAGCGCGTTCACTTCGGATTCAGAGAGGCCTGTTATTCTCACGAGCTGGCCATTGGAAGCGGAATAAGTCAATTTCAGATGCTTGGCCAATTCCCTTTTCTGAATAGGTCCTAACTTTTTCAAATCATCTATGGCCCAGGTGGTTTTGCTGTACTTCCATGCAACTTTATACGCTTCTTCATCGGGCAGGAAGAACTCTTCTCCCAGTCTTTGAGCCGCTTCCGCTTGGGATTCAACGTTTTTGAACATGCTGAAAACAAACTGCCTGGCGTTAACAAAGAGTTTTTCGACCAGCTTGTAGTCTACAAAGCAAGACGGGGCCAGGCTGCCATTAATGAAATGCAGTCCGGGGGGAAGCAGGGTCCCATCAGTGGTGCAGGTTAGCTGCATTACCTTCCTTTTGGATAATTGTTCAGAAGAAACGTACGGAACAGTTGTTAAGAGTTCTTCCAACCGGGGATTGAAATACAAAAAGCCGGAACTCCAGACAGAAGTGAAAGGATTTTCCCCGGAATCCACCACAAACCTGTTCCTCAATATGTATGCGACCTCCTCTTTGAATTGTGCAAGTGTATTAACTGGTACTATGGTCGGCTCGGTTGGAAGTAGCGAATCCTTCCTGCCGTGTCTCCTCATATAGTTGTTAACCAACGAGCAAAAGCGTTCATAAAAGTCTTTGGGGCCGTATCCTTTGAGTAAAACATGCACATGATTGCTCATAATGTAATATGACAGGACTACTGTCTTTGCTTCCCGTGCGGCTATGGCGAGATACAACACGGCAAGGTTCTTTTCCGTATCGCCATGGAAAATCACATCGGCTACCGGTTTGCTGCAAACGTGAAAGAAGGGCCCGCTTTCTTTAAACAGGCGCTCGGTTTCGAAGGAATAGTTATAGTTTTTCATGCCGCAAGATAAGCAGCACGGCCCAAACGGCAATGGAAATAGCTCCCGGTGGGTGAATTATTTATGTTTTTTATCAAAAAACCGCATTTTTCTTAATAAAGTAAAGAAATCTTAAAATTTTTCTTTATAACTCAGGTATTTGTCTCGCCCCGCATTTTTGCCCCATTATTGATGGTCAACTTGGCCACGACCGCCCTCGGCCAGCATTTTGAGGCTATTTTTGCTTGCCGACCGGACAAATTCGGGGAGTGGCCGTCACTTTTGGCCGATTATTGCTTGCCACTGGGGTGTTTTGCCAGATTGACCCGCAGTTTTGGGCTATTTTTGCGGGTGGGCGTGGTTATTTGCAGAGCATGATGTCCAGAATCATGCGGTCCGTGGCTTTCATGCCCGCGGAGCCGATTGCGCCAAGGTTGCGGATGGTTTTTTCCACATCGTCCTCGATGATGCCGTCCGTTGAGGGGATGCAGGCGCCGCGGAGGGCCAGGACGGCCGATTGCACCGCGCAGGATACGCCCGAGGCAACTTTCATGGCGCAGCCTACTTTCGCCCCGTCGCAAACCATGCCCGTGATGTTTCCCGCCATGTTCTTTATGGCGTAGCACACCTGGTCTAATCCGCCCCCCTGCAGGTACACGATACCGCAGGCGGAGCCGGTGGAGGCAACCACGCAGCCGCACAGGGCAGATAGTTTTCCAAGATAGTGTTTGATGTGAATTGCTACGAGGTTGCTCAGGATTAGGGCCCGGGCTAGGCGCTCGTCGTCTACCTTATATTTAATAGCGTATGCGATAACGGGCATGCTCACGGTGATGCCCTGGTTGCCGCTGCCGCTGTTGGACATGGCCGGAAGCGTGCTTCCCGCCATGCGGGCGTCCGATGCCGCCGCAGTCATGCCCATCGCGAAACTCATGTAGTC
>JAEEUZ010000037.1 GCA_016290725.1 Bacteroidales bacterium
ACGTCAAATCCCTTGAATTTGAAGTAACGCGCAATGGCGCTCATGCCGATTCCGCCGATACCTATGAAATATACGTACTTCATATAATCCTGTAAACTTCGTCGCAAATTACCTGTGCCGCCTCGCGGAGGGCCATCCCAAGGGCGTTCTTGCCAAGGGTTTCGCGGCGGGCGTCGTCGTGCAGAAGGCCGATGGCGGTGGGAAGGAGGGTGTCCACGGCATCGGCATCCTTCACAATCACGGCTGCGTCCTTGCGCACCAGGGCCATGGCATTATGGGTCTGATGGTCTTCCGCCACGTTGGGGGAAGGCACGAACACCACGGCTTTGCCCATTGCGCAGAGCTCGGAAACGCTGCTGGCGCCGCTCCTTGAAATCACCAGGTCGGCCGCGGCATAGGCCAGGTCCATCCTGGATATGAAATCGTAGTGCTGGATATTGCCCAGATGAAGCCCCTCGTTCTCTCTTTTGGCTTTCATGAATTCGTCGATTCCAGCCTTGTAGTATTTACCGCACTGCCAGATTATGTCGATGTCGCCTCCGCCCAGGCATCCCTTCAGTATCCACTGCTTCATGGATTTGTTCAGCGTGCCGCTGCCAAGGCTTCCGCCCACGATGAAAAGGTGCTTGCGTGCGGGATCCAACCCGAAGTGCTTTATGGCTTCCTCCTTCATTTCAGGGGTGGGGGGCAGAGATACTTCCTTGCGGATGGGGTTGCCGGAAAGGACAATCCTATCTGCCGGGAAGAAACGTTCCATGCCTTCGTAGGCCACGCAGATTGACTGAACACGCTTTCCCAGCAGTTTGTTCGTGACGCCGGCAAAACCGTTCTGCTCCTGGATGAGCGCGGGAATCTTCATTCCCGTTGCCGCCCACAGAAGGGGAGCGCTTGCGTATCCGCCAACGCCAATAACTACGTCCGGCTTGAACTCCTTCAGAATCTTGCGGGCCATGCGGATGCTCTTCAGCACTTTGAATGGAACCTGAATGTCGTTGATGATATTATGCAGGGTGAGCTGCCTCTGCATTCCCACGATGGGAAGGCCCACGATCTTGTAACCGGCGGCGGGAACCTTTTCCATCTCCATCTTGCCCTCTGCACCTACAAAGAGTATTTCCGTATCGCTCTGAACTTCCTTCAGCTTGTTGGCTATGGATATGGCCGGGAAGATGTGTCCTCCCGTTCCTCCGCCACTCACTATGGCACGTATCGGCTTATAATTCATCTTTATCAAGTGTTTCTAATTGTTCAAGTTCGTCAAGACCTGCCTGTACGGGGTCGTTTTCTTCGCTGTGCTCGATGATGGGGATGGCGTCGGCTTCGCGCTTCTGCATCTTCACCCATACATTGCGGCTTATGGAAAGGATGATTCCAAATGCCAGGCAGAACATCAGGAAGGCCGACGAGCCGTGGCTTATCATGGGCAGGGTTTGCCCGGTCTGGGGCATAAGGGGCAGGTGAACGTTCACCGCCATGTGAAGCATGGCCTGCGAGCATATCATGAGGATGAGCCCGGCCACGGCAAGTTTGGCGAACAGATTGTCGCCGCAGTCCTTCACTATCATAACGCCCCTGGCAAGGAGGCTCAAGTATAGCATTATTATGAGCAGGGCGCCCCACAGGCCCGTTTCCTCCACGATGAAACTGTACATGTAGTCCTCGTAGATGGCCGCGGTGATGTATTTCTGGTCGCTGCCGCCTACGAACTTTCCGAGCACTCCGCCGTCCTTGATAGCGTATTCTGCGCTTATAGGCTGCTTGAGCTTGTCCATTACTTCATAGAAAGCGGCCGTGCCGGGCGTTGTCTCGTAGAGTTTCTCCAGGTTTGCCTCATCCCTGTTCGTTATGCGGCTCAGGGCAGTTGCGGCGCGGCCCTTGTTGGTGGCCAGCATAACTCCCACCATGATGCCGCCGCCTACCAGCAGCACGGCAAAGAATCCAAGCAGATGCTTGAATTTGATGCCTCCAAGGATGCACATCAGTATCATCACCCCGGCGATAAGAAGCGCGGCGGAGTTACTGCCCATCATCACCAGTCCGATGGTGATTGCCATCGGGATGAAGATGTAGAACCACTCCAGGAAGAGGTCCGTCCCAACCCACTTGAAGCTGGGATTGTTGGCTGCGAACTCCTTGAAGAAGGTGAACTTCCCTTCCTTGAACTGGCTCACGGCCCACGCAACGTACATCACCATCACCACCTTCACGATCTCGAACACGTGGATCTGTTTTCCGTGGAACTCCAATACGCGGCGGGCAACTTCATTCTTGGGGAAAGTGAAGATGCCGGTTTTGATGTGGAAGACCAGTATCACAAGGAAAATAAGCGAGAACACGAAGCCGAACTGGGAGAAGAAGCGGAAGACTCCGGTTCTGCGGATGCCGAAATAGCACCCTGCCATGACTCCGAGGCCAAGGCCCACGGCAATCAGCTGTTCACGTACAATGGACACGCGGTCGTGGCCCGGCGTTGCGAGCAGGGTCGTAGACGAGAATACCGCAATGATGGAAATCAACATCAGGAGCAGGGCGACCATAAGAATAATCTTGTCGCCTTTGAATCCATCCGTGAGATTCCAGATGCTTTTTTTCTTTCGCGCGGTCCTTGCCATAGGTTTTACAGGTTCCTCACGGCAGCCTTGAACTGGGCACCGCGGTCTTCATAATTCTTGAACAGGTCGAAGCTGGCGCAGCAGGGGCTCAGCAGCACCACGTCGCCGGAGGAGGCGAATGCCGCGGCCTTGCGCACGGCTTCTTCGGCGGAGAGGGCATCCGTCATCTTGTCCACCAGGCCTCCGAATGCCGCGTGAATCTTGGCATTGTCCACGCCCAGGCACACGATGGCTTTCACTTTCTCTTTCACGAGGTCGTTGAGCACGGAATAGTCGTTGCCCTTGTCGGTTCCTCCCACGATCCACACCACGGGGCGCTTCTGGCACTCGAGTGCGTACCATGCGGAGTCCACGTTGGTGGCCTTGGAGTCGTTGATGTACAGAACATCCTTGATGCTCAGAACAGGCTCCAGGCGGTGCTCCACTGGCTGGAAGGTCTTCAGGGAATTGCGGATTACCTCGTTGGAAATGCCGCTGGCCTTGGCTGCGAGAGCCGCGGCCATGGAATTGTATATGTTGTGCTTGCCGCCGAGGGCAAGGTCTTTCAGGTAGACGTCGGTCTCTTCCTTATCGTAGCGGAGAATGATCTTGTCGTCGCGGAGGAATGCGCCCTGCTCCACTTCCTTCTCCTGCGAGAAGGGAAGCATCTTGCAGCGGAGGACGATGTTGGAAAGGTGGCCGATGGTGATTTCATCGTCGGAGTCGAAGATGAAGCAGTCGTCCGGAGTGAGGTTGCGGGTGATGTTGAACTTCGCCGCGGTGTAGTTTTCCATCTTGTGGTCGTAGCGGTCCAGATGGTCCGGGGTGATGTTGGTGATGATGGCGATGTCGGGCTTGAACTCGTACACGTCGTCCAGCTGGAAGCTGCTGATTTCCAGCACGTAATAGTCGAAGTGCTCGGTTGCCACCTGGTAGGCGTAGGACTTGCCGATGTTGCCGCCCAGGCCCACGTTCAGGCCTGCGTTCTGCAGCAGGTAGTAAATCAGCGACGTCGTGGTGGTCTTGCCGTTCGACCCGGTTATGCAGATCTTCTTCGCGCTGTCGTATCGGCCCGCGAATTCAATCTCGGAGATGATGTGCGTTCCGTTGGCGCGGAGTTTCTGCACCATCGGCACGGTCCCCGGGATGCCCGGCGATTTCACCACCTCATCGGCATTCAGGATCAATTCCTCGGTATGGTGGCCTTCCTCGAAGGGAATGTCCCATTTACGGAGAACGTCGGCATAGCGGGTCTCAATCTTTCCCTTGTCGGAAAGAAATACGTCATATCCTTTTACTTTTGCAAGCACTGCGGCGCCCACTCCGCTTTCGGCGCCACCCAAAACTACTAATCTCGACATAGCTTATCTGATTTTCAAAAGTGCCAAAGTTGACACGGCAAGTATAATTTCCACAATCCAGAAACGTACGGTAATCTTCGCTTCGTGATGCGGGGGTACCGGTTTGGGAAGCAGGACCCTTCCCGGAAGCTGTTTCTTGTCCTGATAATGATGGTGCAGGGGAGTCATGCTCCATATCCTCACGCCTTCGCCTTTCGTGCGTTTTGTAATCTTGAAAAATGCCCTCTGCATGAGTACGGAAAGGCTTTCCACGAAGAATACGCCGCACAGAAGGGGAATAAGCAGTTCCTTTCGCAGGAGTACGGCGCTCACGCCGATGATTCCGCCTATTGTGAGGCTTCCCGTGTCGCCCATGAACACCATGGCGGGGAAGGAATTGAACCAGAGGAAGCCGATGAGCGCGCCCACGAAGGCCGACATGAACACCGCCACCTCGCCGGTTCCCGGCATATACATTATATTAAGGTAATTCGAATCGATGAGGTTGCCGCTCAGCCATGCCAGAAGGCCGATGACAACACCCACTATTGCCGATGTTCCCGCCGCCAGGCCGTCCAGGCCGTCGGTGAGGTTGGTGCCGTTGGAGCAGGCGGTGATAACTACCACGATCATCAGCACGTAGATAGCCCATTTCGCATACCAGCCCCATTTGCCCTTGAAGGGGGAGAGCCACTTATAGTCGAACTCGTGGTTCTTCACGAAGGGGATGGTGGTCTTGGTGCTCTTCACAACATTCTCTTCCACGTACTTTCCGCTGGTAACGGCCGGGTCGTTGTCCAGAGTGCGTTCAACAGCCACGGGCTCGAACTCGTTCACGGGAACTTTCTCACGAACAACGATGTCGGGGCTCCACCACACCGTGAGGCCCACGATGAATCCCAGAAGGATCTGGCCCACGAGCTTGGCTTTTTCCGAAAGCCCCTCTTTGCGGTGCTTAAAAACCTTGATATAGTCGTCCGTGAAGCCCAGCGCTCCGCACCAGAGGGTGCTGAAAAGAAGCAGGATCACATAGATGTTGGTGATGTCGCAGAACAGCACCACACCCACGAGGATGCTCAGGATAATGATGATACCACCCATGGTGGGAGTTCCCTTCTTCTGGATCTGGCCTTCGAGGCCAAGGTCGCGCACGGTCTCGCCTATCTGCTTGCGCTGCAGAAGGCGGATGATGCGCTTGCCCACAACCAGAGCAAACACCATTGCGGTAACACTGGCCAGCATTGCCCTCACCGAAAGGTAGTGCATGAGGCCCATGCCGGGAATGTCCCAGCCAAGGTTTTCCAGGTATCTGAAAAGGTGGTATATCATTTCATTATCATTTTAAAGGTTTCGGCCACGATTTCCTTTTCGTCGAAATGGTGCTTTACCGTGCCGATGATCTGATAGTCTTCGTGTCCCTTGCCGGCAAGCAGGATGGTGGCGCCGGCGGGGGCTGTCATGATGGCCGTACGGATGGCTTCCCTGCGGTCCACGATGAAAATGCTCTTGGCGATGCCCTCCCAGCTGAGGCCGGAGCGGATATCGGCAATGATGGCTTCCGGGTCTTCCGTGCGGCAGTTGTCGGAGGTGACGATGATACGGTCGGCCATGGCTTCGGCAACCTGGGCCATCTCCGGACGCTTGGTCTTGTCGCGGTCGCCGCCGCAGCCGAAAAGGCAGATGAGCTGGCGTTCGGGGGCGATGTCGCGAAGGGTTTTCAGCACGCTTCGCATTGCGTCGGGAGTGTGGGCATAGTCGATAACCACTGAAAGGCCTTTCGGGCCCCTGAGGTTCTCCAGCCTGCCGGGAACGCTCTCCAGACGGGAAAGTGCGAGGAGTACTTCATCCTTCTGGGCGCCAAGGCAGATCGCAGTGGTATAGATTGCCAGCACGTTGTATGCGTTGTGCTCGCCGATGAGCCTGGTCCAGGCCTCGGTGCCGTCGATTTTCAGAAGCATCCCTTCGAAGCCCTGTTCCTGGATATGGGCGGTGTGGTCTGCCATGCTGCGGCAAGAGTAGGTAACAACCTTGGCCTTGGTGTTCTGCACCATCACAAGACCGTTGCGGTCGTCGGCATTCACGATGGCGAAGGCCGTCTCCGGGAGAGTGTCGAAGAAGAGTTTCTTGCAACGGAGGTACTCCGCGAAGGTTTTGTGATAGTCCAGATGGTCGTGGGTGAGGTTGGAGAAGATACCGGCGGCGAACTTCAGGGCGGATACCCTTTCCTGCTCCACGCCGATTGAACTCACCTCCATGAAGCAATAGGCGCATCCTTCCTCCACCATCCTGTGCATGAGGGAATTGATGGTGATGGGGTCCGCCGTGGTGTTTGCGGTTTCAAGCCTCTCCTTGCCAACGTAATTGGCTATGGTGGAAAGCAGGCCGCAGTTGTATCCCAGGCTCATGAAAAGCTTGTACAGGAGCGTCACCGTGGTGGTTTTGCCATTTGTTCCGGTGATGCCCACCAGCTGGAGTTTGGACGACGGGTGGTCGTAGAAGTTATCGGCCGCAACCGCAACCGCATGGCGGCTGTTTTTCACCTGTACAAAAGTAACGTCCTTCGCCGCAGGCTTTCCCATGCAGGCCGATGCCTCCTCGCTCTCGAACACCACCGCAGTGGCTCCGCGCTCGATCGCCTGGAGGATGTAGGCGTGACCGTCGCTCTCGAATCCCTTCACGGCGATGAACAGGGACCCGGGGGCAACCTTGCGGGAATCGCTGCAGATCGCGGCAATCTCCCTGTCCGTTTTACCCCACGTGCCAAGCACGCCGATGTTCTCAATAATTTCCGACAGTATCATCTCAACGTAATTTCTATAATGTCTCCTTCATGTGCCACAGCTCCGGCAGCAGGCTTTTGGATGCGAACGTGGCCGGAACCGCTGTACGAGCAGCGCAGTCCGCGGCTTTCCGCTTCCCAGAGGGCGTCGCTGAGGCCCAGGCCTTTCAAGTCCGGGATGCGGCCTTCCGGATTGTCCCTGTACGGAAGGTCCATTTCAGGGACGATGGAGCCCCGCTGTACGGTCTCGCTCCAGCCTTCGTCAATTGCGTATATCTGGTCCACGATCTCGCGGTATGCGCGGGCGGGTTTGTCGCCGCCATAGTAGTTCGAGTGCGACGGGTACGAATACACGGTGATAAGCAGAGTGTATTTGGGATTCTCCACGGGGAAGAAGCCCACGAACGTGCCCTGGAACTTGCGGCGGCCGTATTTGTCCACGTACGGGTCCGTGGGATTGGGGTGCTCGTCCCTCATCAGCACGGCGCGCGCGGTTCCTGTCTTGCCGGCGATATGGAGTTTCGCCTTGGCAAGGTGGGAGGCGCCGGTACCGCTGGTAACAACGGCCCGCAGGGCGCGCGTTACCGTATCGGCAGTGGCTTCCGAACAGATGTTGTTCATGAAAGCCGGGCCGAATTTTCTCACCACTTTTCCGTCTTTCTCCAGGTCTTCCACCAGATAGGGTTTCATCATGCGGCCCTTGTTGGCGATGGCGTTGTAGAACATCGCAAGGTGCAGGGGAGTGATGGAGATGCCGTATCCGTATGCGTTTGTAAGGAGGGTGGAGCCGTTGTAATACTTGCTGCCGGGGGTGTGCACTTCCGGTTTGGCCAGGCCTTCGATGTCGAAGTCGAAGGTGGTGCCCAGGCCGTAGGCGAAGATGTGGTCGTAATAGCGCTGGGGATTGCTGCCGTAGTACATCTGGGCCAGGCGGGCGTATACGTAGTTGGACGAAATCTCCAGCCCGTGAATCACGGAGATGTCCCTCATGCCCCTCACGTGGTCGTCCACGGGGATGTGGGGGTTGCCGGGGATGCGTCCGCCGTTGGTTTCTATCCTCTGGTCCAGGCGCACAAGGCCGTCTTCCACCAGGGAGGTGAGGGTGACGGTTTTCATAACCGAGCCCTGTTCGCCCCTCTGCCTTAACACCAGATTGTCCCTTTCGCGCAGGGGACTGCCGGGGATGGTGTCGCGAACCAGGTTCACCATGGCGCGGACGGCTCCGGTTTCCACTTCAAGTATAACCGCAATGCCTCCGCGGATGAGTGGATCCTGGTCGATCTGGCGCCTCAGAGCCCTGTCGGCAATGCCCTGGAAGTCGATGTTGAGGGTTGTGCGCACGTCCAGGCCGTCTTCGGCGGCTCTCCACTTCTTGGCATAGTCGTGAACGTACTTGCCGTGTTCGGAGATGCGGAGCTCCTCATAACCGTCTTTACCGTGGAGGAACTGGTCGAAACTGAATTCCAGGCCCCTCTGGCTGTTCGCCCTCATTGTGCCGATGGTGCGGCGGGCAAGAGTATCGTAGGGGTAGATTCGCTCGTCGTGTTTCTCTTCTTTATAGCCACCCTTGAAGGAGCCGTCTCTGAAAAGGTGGAAGGTCTTCAGGGTGTTCACTGTCTGAAGGTCCACGTTCTTCATGATAAGGAGGTTTGTCTCGCCGGCCCAGGAGCCGTCGGCCTTCGTCCAGCCTTCGCGTCCCTTGAGGATGAGTTTCAGGTACTCGTCGGCCGTGCGGTTGCCAAAGAGTGCGGCGAGCTCGTGGGAGAGGGTATCGGCATTGCGCTGCCAGAGAGCCTCGGCCTTTGCTCCATCGCGTTTGAGAGTGTCCGTGAACGACCTGCCATTCTTTTCGGCCTTAGCTTTCCGTACAAGATACCGTTCCAGTTCCTTTTCGTCCCTGTTGATGAACTCCTGCTTGCGCACGGTGCAGTCCATATATATATCATAATAAGGAACGGTGATGGCAAGCGGGCGCCCGTCGCAGGTGAGGATGCGGCCCCTGGTGGGGATGATGTCGCGCGTGACTTCCTTCGGGCGGAAGAACTTCTCATATTCCGGCTTCACAAGAGGTTTTACCTGGATAATGACGGTCTTTACGAAGATCGCCACACCCAGGAAGAGGAAAAGCATATATATGCCGGTCAGGAGCGGCCCAACGAGGTCTCTCTTGCCTTTTCCGGTATTTTTGCCTTTCGGTGTCATTTGCTCTTGATCGTATATGCGGGTTTTTCGGGCATGCCCACTTCGGAGTTAAGGTCTTTCAGCCCCTTCAGGGTTGTTGATATGCTGTGAAGTTTCACCAGTTCTCCCGTTTTCTGGGCATGGACAACTTCCAGCTGCTTGATTGTCTCTTTATTCTTTTCAACCTGGGTGAGGGTTTTGTCCACCATCAGGCTGACGTAAATCGTGAGGCCGGCGAGGAGGAAGAGGTAAAGGATGTGGATGAACAGTTTGTCGGCCCTCATGCGAAGAACCAGCTCACCCTTCCAGATAGCCTTCAGGGACTCCGTGAATCCTTTGCCGATTGCGCTCCAGTCTATCATAGGGCGGCCCTCCTCTGAGCTACGCGCAGCTTTGCGCTGCGTGCGCGGGTGTTTTCGGCGATTTCGCTTTCCGCGGGGGTTATGGGTTTACGGTTAACTGCCTCGAGCGGGGCTATAGTGCGGCCGTACATGTCTTTCTCCTCGTTTCCCTCCACGTTTCCGCACTTGATGAAGTTCTTCACCATCCTGTCTTCCAGGCTGTGATAGGTGATAACCACCAGGCGGCCGCCGGGTTTTAGGGAGCGCGCCGCGCCCTGGAGGAACTTCTCCAGCGAGCGGAGTTCCCCGTTCACCTCGATTCGCAGGGCCTGGTACACTTTGGCCAGCACCTTATGCTCGGCTCCCTTGGGGAGCATTTTCTCTATCGCTTTGTCCAGATCGCCGCTCGTGAGAATGGGGGCTTGTTTGCGGGCTTCCGCTATGAGCTGCGCCATCCTGCGCGCGCCGTCCACCTCGCCGTAGAGTTTGAGTATGTTTTCGATTTCTTCCGGCTCGCGCGTGTTGAGGATATCCGCGGCGGTTGTGGCGCCCTTTTCGTTCATCCTCATGTCAAGGGGAGCGTCGAAGCGGAAGGAGAATCCCCGCTCCGGTGTGTCGAACTGGTGTGACGACACGCCCAGATCGGCAAGGATTCCGTCGAACTGCACGTGATACAGCGCGGCGTAGTTCTCTATGTAGCGGAAATTGTTGTGGACAAGGGTGAGCCTGCTGTCTTTGAAGGCTCCGTTTATGGCATCCAAGTCACGGTCGAAGGCGATGACGCTGCCGCCATCGTTTATGCGTGAAAGTATTCCGGCGGTGTGGCCACCGCCTCCGAATGTGACATCGGCGTATGTTCCGTTGGGATTGGTTACGAGGCTGGAAATGCTCTCCTGGAGCATTACGGGGGTATGATACTCTGACACTGCTATCTCCCTCCGTTACTTAGAGGAGATGGCTGCTGCGGTCCTGTGGAACTCTTCGTCCGACATCAGAGAGGCCTCGCGACTCTCTTTCGCCCAGACTTCGATTTTGTACCCGGTACCCGCAAACACCACTTCCTTGTTGATTCCTACAGCCTTTAGAAGTTCGGAGGGAATGTTCAGGCGGCCCAGTTTTCCGTCGGGAACGACATAGAAAACATCCTCGTTGAACTTGCTCCAGAACGAAGCGTGAAGCGGATTAAGTTCGGGGTCGATACTGTCGAGCACTTTGTCGCTCCTGCGAGCCCACTCTTCGAGGGTGTACAGGTTCAGGCAATTGCCCTGGACGCTTTTTTTGACGATGAGTGTAAGGTCAGATTCTCCGCTACGTGCCATCGCGTCACGGTAGATGGCAGGGAACACGATTCGTCCCTTGTCATCCACCTTCGCGGCAGCATTACCGTAGAATCTGACCATAGATTTCTGTTGAACTTAAGTTTTACTTTCACGCAAGTGCAAAGGTACGCAAAATTTTCCATTTTATTCCATATTCTTACAAATTTTTCCACAACTTTTTTAACAACCCACTTCCGGCGCCCTGGAACGCCGTTTTCCTCCACGGACTATGGCGACGAGACTAAAACTTTTTCTACCCCACAAGGGGGAGCGAAAAAGTTTTGTCCCGTCTTTCATCCCTCCCGAAGCCGTAAAATGCAAGTGGCTGTTATTCAGTCACTTAATAAAAATGCCTGGGGTATTTTTGCCCCAGGCAATTATTGTAAACCGCTTATTTTCAGCGAGTTGTATTTTACGGGGGCAAACAGGGCTCGGGCTGAACGCCCAAGCCCCGGGAAATATTTGAGATACGCTCGGCCACAAGTGGCCTCGGTATGACAGGAAGGGAAGCGAGGGCCTTCGTTATGAGACCCGCAAATAATGGCCAAAATTGCGGGTGAACTGTTTAAAAGTCGGTGTCCGCAAGCAATTTCGGCCCAAAAATGCTTGTGAGCAGGGCAAAATGAAGCGTCGGCCAGCAAAAACATGGTAAAAGTGCGGGCCGGGAATGGTTGGGGAGGGTTTGGCGGGCAAAAATGACGTGTTTTGCCCGTGAGATGGGGTTTTGGTAGGGTTCACGGGCACCAAGGGCCTTTTTTGCCCGTGAGAGGTGGTGATTACATCTTATCGCCGAAGGCGAGGTCGCCGGCGTCGCCGAGGCCGGGGACGATGTAGCTGTGGCCGGTGAGTTCTTCGTCGATGGCGCCTACCCAGAGGGTGACTTCGTCGCCGAGGCGCTGGCCAAGATAGTCCACGGCGTAGCGACTGGCGATGGGGCTGGCGATGTGGATGTGGGCGGGTTCACCGCCTTCTGCACGCAGTTTCTGGAGCACGATTTCCACGGAGGCGCCGCTGGCAATCATGGTATCCGCAAGAATGAGTTGACGGCCCTCGATGGCGGTGGTTGTGCAGTAGTCTACATGGATGTCGAACCAGTCTCCTTTGCCGTATTTGCGGAAGACCGCGAGGAATGCGGAACCGGACTTGTCGAAGAAGTTAAGCATGCCCTGGTGCAGGGGCAGGCCGGCGCGCAGGATCGTGGCGAGCACGATCTGGCTGTCGCAGGTGGATACTTCGGCGATGCCCAGGGGAGTCGTGACCTTCTTCACGGAATAGTCCAGCCCTTTGGAGATTTCGTACGCGAAAATCTCGCCCACTCTTTCCAGATTGGTTCTGAAACGCATGTGGTCTTTCTGGATGCGGATATCGCGCATTTCGGCGATGAAGTTATTGAGCACGGAATTGTGCTCTCCCAGGTTCACGACTTTCATGGCTAAGGATTGTTTTGGTTCCGATAACAAATATAGGCATTTTCCCCGGAATTCAAAGCATTTTCCTTCCAGAGCGGTCGAATGCGCAGTCTTCCGTGAAGGAGAAGAAGCCTTCGTCGGCAATGACGATATGGTCCAGAAGGCTGATATTGAAGGCTTTGGTTGCCATCTGGAGCTTCCGGGTTTCGTCGATATCGGCCTTGGAGGGCCGGCAACTGCCTCCGGGATGATTATGCGCGATGATTATGGCCGATGCCTGGGTATCCAGCGCCCGTTTCACAATCTGACGGGAATCGATGACCGTGGAGTCCCCGCATCCGGAAGTAACCCTTTCCATGGCGATGAGGCGGCAGTTTTTGTTGAGCAGCACCAAATAGCACTGCTCGTGGTCCAGCCCCTTGAGCCTTGGCAGAAGGGCCTCGTACACCTGGATGGGGGCCGATATCGTCTCGCCATAATCGGCCTTCTCCGCGAATGCCCTCCGTCCGAGTTCCATCGCCGCCGCAACCGTGACAGCCTTGGCCTTGCCGATTCCCGGGAACCGCACGATCTCCTCCACGCTTTTCGACCACAGGGCCGATATTTTCCCGTCGCAGTGCACCAGCAGCTGGCGGCCGATGTCAACGGCATTATTCCCGCGCGTTCCCGTGCGAAGAAGTATAGCAAGGAGTTCCGCGCTGCTTAGCGCTTCCGGGCCGCGGGCGAGCATCTTCTCCCTGGGCCTCTCATCCGGGTAGAGTTCCATCATTTTCATGAGCGCAATATACAAAAAGAAAAGCCCCCGCCAAGGCGGAAGCTTTCCCTCACATGCAGATATTTATGTTTTTTATGTCTTTTTCTGTTTTTTAATAATTTTTCTTTATAAAAGCCTATTGCAGGAGGGCGACAATTTCACCTTTCTCTACTTCGTCTCCCTGTTTGGCGGTTACGGCTACGATGCGGCCGTCTACGGCGGCGGGCATTTCTTCCATGCCGTAGCGGGTTTGGACGTAGCCTACTGCGTCGCCAGCCTTGAAGGCGGTGCCAACAGTGGGAGCGGTGGAGGGGCCGTCCACATCGATCTGCCAGAGCATCTGGCCTTTGGCGGGAGCCTGTACGGGAGTGGCCTTGGGATACTTCTGCACAAGGGCGTCGATGTCGAATTTGGGCATTTCCACAACGGGCCTCTTCACCACGATGGGAGCGCCGGCCTTGGCTTTCATCTCCTCGAGGTCTTTGTTGAAACGCTCCTTGGCGATGCCGCTGAGATAATCGCGGTACTGGCGCTCGAACATTGCCATGTTCAGCAGTTCCTCGTCGTCTTCGCCGCAGTCCAGGCCTTCGTCCTTCATCATCTGACGGAACTTGGGAAGTTCGTCCGGATACATGTCCTGCGGATTGCCGGTGTAGAACTCCATTCCATTCTTCTTGGCCAGTTCCACAATCTCCGGAGCCAGTTCACCGGGGAGTTTACCCATCTTGCCCAGGATCATGCCCCAGGTGTCCTTGTCGATGGTGGTCCAGCGAGGCTTGTCGTTGAGCATGTTGAACAGATTCATGAGGGCCGTATTCTTAACATACTGGCTGAACGGGGTCACGAGAGGCGGGTAGCCGAGGCGGGGCCATACGTATTCTACCTCCTCGAAGAGCTTCACCATCAGGGTGTCCAGACTCATTTCCGGACGGCCGTGGGCACGTTGGGCGGCGTTGATTGCGCCCTGGAAGCCGCGAAGATCCGCCATCATGGACCCCATCATGCCGCCGGGAAGGCCGCAGCCCACCAGCAGGGAGGTCATCTTGGAGTTGGACGGGAGGATCCAGTAGCCCAGGAAGTCGTCAATGAATTCCTGAGTGAGGCGGCGCACCTCCATATAGGCGTCCATGTTGATGTCTTTCACCTGGAATCCGTCGGCCTTCATCATCTGCTGGATGGTGATTACGTCCGGGTGGACCTTACCCCATGAAAGGGGTTCGACGGCCACGTCCAGATAGTCGGCTCCGGCGCGGGCCACTTCCAGCATGGAAGCGGGGGAGAAGCCGGGGCCTGTGTGGCCGTGGTACTGGACCTTGATTTCGGGATGAGCCTTCTTGATGCCGGCAACTATCTGTCCGAGCTCGGTGGGACGGCCAACACCGGCCATATCCTTAAGGCAGATTTCCTCGGTGCCGTATTCCACGAGTTTATCCACCAGATTGAGATAATACTCAACAGTGTGAACAGGGGAGTGGGTGATGGACAGGGCTGCCTGGGAAATCATTCCCGCCTTCTTCGCATATTCGATGGAAAGCTTGAGGTTGCGATGGTCGTTAAGGCCGCAGAAAGAGCGGGCGATATCGGTGCCCTGCTTTTTCTTCACCTTGAACATAAGTTCGCGCACGTCCGCGGGAACGGGATACATGCGGATACCGTTAAGGCCACGTTCAAGCATGTGCGTCTGGATTCCCGCCTTGCGGAGGGGGGCCGTCCATTTACGCACCGACACGTTGGGATTCTCGCCATAAAGCAGGTTCACCTGCTCGAAAGCGCCGCCGTTTGTTTCCACACGGTCGAAACATCCCATATCCACGATTGCAGGCGCAACCCTCACGAGCTGGTCCACTCTGGGTTGATATCTGCCTGAACTCTGCCACATGTCCCTGTACACCAGGGAGAACTTAATTTCTCTTTTAGCCATAGCCTTAATGATATATCACGCAAATATACGGAATTTGTATTTCATGTGCAAGGAGAGCCGAAAGGATGGCACGGGATTTTCACATTAAGGAAAAAAAGACTATCTTTGTAAATCAAGATGAAAAAGATTCTGAACATATTGCTCAGGCTGGTGCTTGTGGCCGTTGTGGCCGCGGGCGTGAGCAGTTGCTCCCTGGCAAAGCTCAGGAAACTGGACATCAGTTCGTTCGGAATCAAGTACGTGGTGCCCTCATCGGCCAATTCGCTTAGCGGGGTGCTGCTTCTTGGCGTGGACAATCCGTCCATTTCCTTCACCGTAACAAGCCTGGACGGGGTGATCATGTGCGATGGGAAACCGCTCGTTTATGTTACGGCAGGGGAGTTGCCCGTGCAGAAAAAAAGCATCCAGGTATACGAATTGCCGTGCACGGTAACGCTGGCTGAAAATGTATCGTATGTGAACGTGCTTGCCACAGTTGGCAAACGCCTGCCGTCGCTGGCTGGCTTCACCGCAGATGCGGATTTGCATGTGAAACTCAAAAACGGGAAGGGTACAACCCTTAAATTCAGGGAACTGGACCTTTCACAATTCACGAATTAGAAGACTATGAAAAAGATTATCATACTGGCCCTCGCCTTTTTCGCAGCGGCGGTAACGCTGAAGGCGCAGGAAATCGTTGAAGAGCGTTCGGATTCCCTGAATACGCTCTCCACCGTGGTGGACACGGAGCTTTTGGGAAAGGATATCCTCACCGTCATCGGCCCGGGTGTTACCATCATGCAGTCGGAGGCCCTCAAAGACGCTTTCGCCAAATATGTGAAGACGAATGCATCCAAGCCCATGGCCGGCTACCGGATAAGGGTGTTCTTCGAGAGCGGCCAGAATGCGCGCGCAAAGTCCATGCAGGTGGCCCATGCCCTAAAAAAGGCATATCCCCGCATGGGTGTCTATCAGAACTTCGAGAGCCCCAACTTCATAGTCTTCCTGGGAGACTTCCGCACCAGGCACGACGCCATGCGTACCTATAACGAGGTGAAGTCTACCTATCCTACTGCCATGATCATGAGGCAGAACATTAATTACGCCCGATAGCCATGGATATTAAGCAGGGATTGGAGCAAAAGCTTCAGCAGAAGCTCTCACCACTTCAGATTCAGACAATCAAACTCATCGAGATGCCCGTACAGGCACTCGAACAGCATGTCCGTGAAGTGATGAACGACAATCCCGTGCTGGACGACACTGCCCCTTCCGGCGGCGACGACGACGGCCCTAAGGACATGTCTATCTCCGAAATGGAAGACCGCGAGAACAGCGGCGGTTCCATGGAAGAAAACTACACCCCCTATCAGGACGACGACCCCACTCCCTACTACAACCGCAGCATCAATAACTGGGGCAAAGACCCCCGCCCGGAATACAATACCTTCTCCGTAAAGCAGAGTTTCACCCAGAGCCTCATGGAGCAGCTCGGGTACCGCAATCTCACAGAGCATCAGCGCACCGTGGCCACCTTCATCATCGGCTCGCTGGACGACGACGGCTATCTCCGCCGGGACGTGGAGTCTCTGGTGGACGACCTTGCCTTCCGCGCCGGTGTGGAAAGCAACGTGGAGGAAGTGGAGGCCATGCTGCAGATTATCCAGCAGTTCGAGCCCTCCGGCGTGGGCGCCCGGGATCTTCGCGAATGCCTCATCATCCAGCTTGAAGACAAAAAGCAAAGCCAGACGGTAAAAACCGCCCTCCGCATCCTCAAAGACAGCTTCGACGACTTCAAGAACCGCCATTTTCAGAAGATAATGAACCGTTATCACCTGAGTGCCGATGACCTCAAGGCGGCGATGGAGGAAATCCGCAAGCTCAATCCCTCTCCCGGTGGCCAGATAGACGACAGCTACTCGGACCAGGCCCAGCAGATTGTCCCGGATTTCCAACTGGAGTATGATAATGGCAGGTTGCTACTCTCCATGCCCCGCTTCTCCATCCCGGAGCTCCATGTGAACCACAAATACGCGGAAATCATGGAGAACGGCAAGTACACCCAGGACCGCGCCCAGAAGGAAGCCGCCATCTTCGTGAAGCAGAAACTGGATTCCGCCAAGTGGTTCATCGAGGCCCTGCGCCAGAGGCAGAATACCCTGGAAAGCACCATGAGGGCCATCATCGAGTACCAGGAAGAGTATTTCAAGGACGGCGACGAATCGTCACTCAAGCCAATGGTTCTCAAGGACATAGCGGGAAAAACCGGCTTCGACATAAGCACAATCTCCCGCGTGGTGAACTCCAAGTGGATAGAAACCCACTTCGGCATATTCCCGCTCAAGTATTTCTTCTCCGAAGGCCTTGAAAACAAGGACGGCGAGGAAGTGAGCACCCGTGAAATCAAGAAAGTCCTGCGGGATCTCGTGGACAACGAAGACAAACACAATCCCCTCACGGACGACGAACTGGTGGACGAACTCGGGAAGCGCGGCTACAAGGTGGCCCGCCGCACCATTGCCAAATACCGCTCCCAGCTGGACATCGCCAAAGCCCGCCTCCGCCGCGAACTCTAACCCTTCTTTCCGTTCTGGCGGACGTAGTCGCTGGGGGTGCAGCCAAGGAAGCGGCGGAAGGCCGATGCGAAATACGATGGCGTGGTGAATCCCACCATATAGCCGATTTCCGCCACAGAATGCTTTTTCTCCAGGAGCAGCCGGCATGCTTCGTTGAACCTCACCGTTTTGATAAATTCGTGGGCAGATACGCCGAAAAGAGCCTTTGAGCGCAGGTGAAGGTTGATTCGGCTCATATTCATCTCGCTTGCGAGGGCCTCCACGCTGAAGTCCGGATTGTCCAGATTCTTTTTCACCACCTGCATTGCCTTGCGCATGAACTCTTCATCGGCCTTGTAAAAGACCTTCGCCACGGTGGATTCGTTGTCGGCCGACTGATTTGCGCCGATTCGCACGAACTCCAGCGAGAACTCGTTCAGAAGGTCGTTGCGCACTTTCTCCATCTCCGACTGGTATTCCGCCTTTTTCTTGGCGAGGAGTCTCATAACGAAAACTACGATGGCTCCGGCAAGGACCATCAGAACCACTATTCTGAACCACATTGTCTCATACCAGAAAGGCGGAATAGTGAACTGGAACTCCGCGTTTTCCGGGCTCTGGATGCCGGCGCTGTTGCGGTATTCAAGCAGGAAAGTGTATTTGCCGAAATTAAGTCCGTGATATGAGGCAACGCGGTCTGCGCCTGCTTCGTGCCACACGTCCTTGATGCCTTCGCCTTCCAGTTTATAGAAGAAGCGGCCGTTCTGAGCGGAAATGTAATCCGGAGCGGAGAACATGACGCTTATTTCACGTTCCGATGCTTTCAACACCAGTGGCTTGCCGCTTACGTACCTCCACTGCCCGTTTGTCTCGATGCCGGAAATCACCGGCGACACTTCCTTGTAGGAAATGTTCACGGCATCCGGATTGAAATGTACCAGCCACGAAAGGCCACCGAAGTACATCTCCCCGCTTCGTGTGCGGCAGTGGGCGTAGGCTGTGAAGCGGTCGCCGGGGAGGCCGTCGGCCATAGTGAATATCCATTTCTCGCCAGTTGAGGGGTCCATCCTGCACAGGCCTTTGTTCGTGCTTATCCAGAGCCTCCCGGAGGCGTCTTCTTCCACGCCGTGGATCACATTGTCCGGAAGGCCGTCGGCCACCGTATAAGATGTCACGGCCCCATGTCTGTAGCACAGAAGTCCGTTACTGGAGCTTATCCAGATGCGTCCTGCGCTGTCTTCCAGGAAATCTTCCACATAACGGATTCTGGAGAGTTCCTCCGGAAGGGCCTTTTCCTGCCCGTTTTCCGGGTCGACGGCAAGA
>JAEEUZ010000186.1 GCA_016290725.1 Bacteroidales bacterium
ATGTCGGAGATGAAGCCGCTCTGTTCGGCCCCCAGCAGATTGCCGGCGCCGCGGATGTCCAGATCCTGCATGGCGATGTTGAAACCGCTGCCCAGGTCGCTGAATTCCTCGATGGCGCGCAGCCTGCGGCGGGCGTCGTCGGACAGGGAAATGAGCGGCGGCACAATGAGGTAGCAGAACGCCTTTCGGTTGCTCCTACCCACGCGGCCGCGCAGCTGGTGCAGGTCGCTGAGGCCGATGTTCTGCGCCTGGTTCACGATGATGGTGTTGGCATTGGGAATATCCAGACCGTTCTCGATGATGGTAGTGCACAGCAACAGGTCGTAGTCCCCGCGCATAAAGGCCAGCATCCGGTCTTCCAGTTCCTTGGATTCCATCTGGCCGTGCGCCACGCAAATCTTCATATCCGGTACCAGGCGGTGCAGGATGTCGGCAATGGCCGGCAGTTCCTCCACTTTGTTGTGCAGGAAGAAAACCTGCCCGCCGCGGTTCAGTTCATAATTGATGATGCTCTTGATTTCATTCTCATTGAACAGGATGATTTCTGTCTGGATGGGAATGCGGTTGGGCGGCGGCGTCTGGATGATGGACAGGTCACGGGCTCCCAGCAGGGAAAACTGCAGGGTACGGGGAATGGGCGTAGCCGTAAGGGTGAGCGTATCCACCGCGTGCTTGAACTGACGCAGTTTTTCCTTGGCCGAAACCCCGAACTTCTGTTCCTCGTCTATGATGAGCAGTCCAAGGTCCTTGAATTCAAAACCGTTGCCCAGTATCTTGTGCGTACCTATCAATATATCTATGGAGCCGTTTTTGAGCCGTTTCTTGATATCCGTAATCTCCTTGGCAGTACGCAGGCGGCTCACGTAATCCACCGTACAGGGAAGATTCTGCATGCGGGACTTGAACGTCTCATAGTGCTGCAGGGACAGGATGGTGGTGGGAACCAGCACGGCCACCTGCTTGGAATCACAGGCCGCCTTAAAAGCTGCCCGGATGGCAATTTCCGTCTTGCCGAATCCTACGTCGCCGCAGATGAGGCGGTCCATGGGGCAGGTATCCTCCATGTCCTCCTTCACCGCCTTGGTGGCCCTTTCCTGGTCCGGGGTATCCTCGTACATGAAGGAAGATTCCAGTTCCTCCTGCAGATAAGTGTCCGGCGAGAAGGCAAAACCGGTAGCCGCCCGCCGCTTGGCATAGAGCTGGATAAGTTCCTTGGCAATATCCTTGACTCTTGATTTGGCGGCCGATTTCAGGTTGCTCCAAGTCTTGGAACCCAGCTTGTTGATGCGCGGGGCCTCCCCTTCCTTGGAACGGAAACGGGAAATCTTGTGCAGGGAATGCACGGAGACAAACACCACGTCTCCCCCGTGATACATCAGTTTCACAACCTCATGCACCCGGCCGAAGTCATCCTTCATCTTCACCAGGCCGCCGAACACACCCACGCCGTGGTCGATATGCACCACATAGTCTCCCAGGTTGAAGGCACTGAGGTCGTTCAGGGTAAGCTGTTCGCTCTTCTCCACGGTACGGCGCATCCGCACGCGGTGGAAGCGGTCGAATATCTCGTGATCCGTGTACCAGCAAACCTTGTCTTCATTGTCTATGAAGCCGGAGTGTATGTTCTTTCCCTTGACAAATTCCGGCAGTACGGCGTTTTCTTCCTGCAGCATAATGGAACGCAGGCGCTCCAGCTGGCTTTCTTTTTCCCCGAAGATGTACACCTTATACTGGTTTTCCATCCTGGTGCGGATGTCGGAAATCAGCAATTCAAAACTTTTGTTGAAGACCGGCTGCGGGGAAATGCTGAACTTGACGGAAGGCACGTCCTGCTTCTGCAGGGGGATGTCCAGAAATACGTGCTTGAAACGAAGGGATGTGTCGAAGAAATCTTTCTCCTTATACATATCCGACGAATCCAGCCACACCACGGTGTCCTGGGGGAGCAGGCTCAGCAGACTCTCCCCTTCTTCCTCCCCGGCTTCCCGGGCGGCGATGTCCGGGTAAATATCGGCCTGCGTAACCTTTTCGATGGAAAGCTGCGTGTTGCAGTCGAAGGTATGGATCTTATCCACCTCGTTGCCGAAGAAACTGATGCGGTAAGGATGCTCCAGCGAATAGGAAAAGATGTCTATCACCGCGCCGCGTACGGCGAACTGGCCGGGGGCGCTCACAAAGTCCACCTTTTCAAAACCCTCCTGGATAAGCCGCCGTCGCAGGTCCTCGTAGTTCACCTCTTCACCCACCTTTACGGTAAAGAGAGCGTCGGATAATTTCTGGGCCGATGGTAACTTTTCCTCCAGAGCTTCGGGGTAGGTGACGATGAAGAGTCTCTCCCCGGCGGAAGCGTTGAGCAATTTGCCGATGGCGGCCGTGCGCTGCACACCCAACGAGGATTTATAGTTGCTGCGCTCTACGCTTTTCCCGGATTCGGGCAGATAGAAAACGCAGTCTCCTTCTACCATATTATATAAGTCGGCGCTGCAGTATTCGGCCGATTCCCGCGTGGGGAGGATAATCAGATGAGTGCCTTCCAGGGCAACTTGGGAGAGAACCGCCCAGCGTGCGGACAAAAAGAGCCCGCTGCAAAAGACTTCATCACCGTTTTGAAGTTTCTTTTGCAGGAGCGTTGAGGAATTTACACTTATTAACATTTACCTCAATTTACCTGTTGAAAACCTGTTCATAACCCTGTTGATAACTCACCTCCGCCGGGACCGGTTCATTTATTCACCGTTTATCCACACGCAACTGACAGGTTTTTAACATTCATTATTTTTTACAATTTATTGATTTATAAGTAATTAAGTAAGTTTTCAACTTTTCAACAGCCTTATAAAAAACAACAAATGAAAAAATAAAAACTATATTTGTATCTGAAATTAAAGCCATCCATCGCAATGTCCGACTTCGATCCGCACGATACTCAAGACCGCAAAGATAGTGAATTTGAGGGAATAATCCGTCCGCAGGGGCTGGATGATTTTACCGGCCAGAAGGAAATCGTATCCAATCTGGGCATCTACATCAAGGCGGCCAAGCTGCGCGGCGAAGCTCTGGACCACGTTCTGTTCCACGGCCCTCCCGGTCTGGGCAAGACCACCCTGGCGCATATCATCGCCAACGAGATGGGAGTAAACATGAAGGTGACGTCGGGTCCCGTGCTGGACAAGCCCGGAGACCTGGCCGGCCTGCTCACTTCCCTGGAGACGGGGGACGTACTGTTCATCGACGAAATCCACCGGCTGTCCCCGGAAGTGGAGGAATACCTGTATTCCGCCATGGAGGACTACGTGATTGACATCATGATTGACAAGGGACCCGGAGCCCGTTCCGTGCGCATTTCCCTGAATCCTTTCACCCTGGTGGGCGCCACCACCCGCAGCGGCTTGTTAACGGCTCCTTTGCGGGACCGCTTTGGCATCAACTGCGCGCTGGAGTACTATGATACGGAAGACCTTAAGAAGATTGTGTTAAGATCGGCCCGTATCCTTGCCCTGGAAATTGACGACGATGCCGCCTATGAGATTGCGCTCCGCAGCCGTGGCACGGCGCGTATCGCCAATGCTCTGCTCAAGCGCGTGCGGGATTTCGCCCAGGTGCTGGGAGACGGCCGCATCAACCTGGAGATTACCCGCTTCGCCCTGAACAAGCTCAAGATAGACAAGCGCGGCCTGGACGCCATTGACAACAAGATCCTGCGCACCCTTATCCTCACCTTCAAGGGCGGGCCTGTGGGAATCGGCACCCTGGCCACTTCCGTGAGCGAAGACGCCGGTACTCTGGAAGAAGTTTACGAGCCCTTCCTCATCAAG
>JAEEUZ010000038.1 GCA_016290725.1 Bacteroidales bacterium
GGTTATTATGCCATGCCGGTGTCGTTTTCCTCGGAGCCACGGTACCGCCTGGTGTTCAAAAACCGCAAGGGATTCAGTCTGGGGCTTAATCTGGTGCTGCTCCCTGCATCCATATCCACTCTGGGAAAGGGCCTTCCGGAAGGGAAGGATGTGTGCGTGGAGCCATCGGACGATGAAGCCCTGTACCGCCGCTGTGTCGTTAACAATGCTGCGTACGACTATTTTACTCGCTGCGTGGAGAGGGATCTGAATATTACGGCTCCGCCAAAGGGACTTTCCATCTGGATACTCGGGGCATTGAAGGGCGGGAGCGCCGCCATGCTGCATCAAGGGGTGTTTACGGATATGGTGCAGATGGGGGAGAAACTGGGTGTTTATGCCGATATCCTAAGCGTGTTTCTTCCGGATATCACCATCGGCTGCCGGGATTTGCCGGACTACCGTTCCATTTATGCGTGCACCGTGCATGAACTCGCGCATGCGAGCCACTTCATGCAGGCAGGGAAAGACTACTGGCAGGAATACATCAAATATATCCTGCGCGCGTACTTGTACGAAGGTGGTTCGGCATATGGGAATGGCGTGAGCGACGGCGCAGGATACTGCGAAGTGGGGGAGATGTGGGCCTATTTCATGGAAAGCTCACTGTTCAAAGACCGTTATGGCGGCTCCATGCCCGACGTGGGAACCTCGTACTGGTTCCGCCCTCAGATATTCCGCTACCTGTATGAGAGGGGAATGACGCGAGGAGAGATATTCAAGGCGCTGAAGCCCTCGGTGTGCTCTGTGGACGACCTTCAGGATCAGCTTATCACTCTTTACCCGGAACGGGAAACCCAGATAAGGCAGGTGTTCAACAGGTATGCTGCGCGTTAAACATAAATTGATCCCGGTCCTTCTTGGACTCATCTGCCTTTCATGTAATATCGTAAAGGAGGACCGGGAACTATGCCCCTGTAATCTCACAATAGATGTAGCCGGGGCACCAGGCGAGGTTCGGCTGCTCCTTGAAGGGCCGTCCTTCGCCATGGACGAAACCGTGCCCGGGGACACCTCCGTCACGTGGAGGGTCCCACGGCCGGACGTCCGGATAACCGCGGTTAGCGGCGCCACATGGGACGGGGGAGTGAATATTCCTTACGGCCAGGAGTGCCCGCCTTTGTACCTTGGCGTTGGCAGGGTTGGGACTAACGCGGAAGAGGTGTCCTGCGTACCACCGCTTCATAAGGCATATTGCCTTGTGGACATGCAGTTCAACTGTCCCGCTGGATGGAAGCCGCTGCCGGTAGCCATTATTGGAAACGTTTGCGGCTACACAGTGGCGGGAAATCCCCTCGAAGGCGAATTCAAATGCGAGGCTGAACCCTCCGGCGGCACGGGCCGGTGCAGCTTCCGCATCCCCCGTCAGCGGGACGCTTCCCTGCTCCTCACCATCGGCACCGGCTGGACATTCGCCCTTGGTGAATACCTGCGGTTAAGTGGTTATGACTGGGCAGAAGAGGACCTTCAGGACATCGTTCTGGACATCGACCTCTCCCTCACGGACATCACCTTCCGAAGCGCTGCCTGGGAACACACGGAAAAGCTTTGGTTCCTGATTTGAAAAAAATTTGCGGAATCAAAATTTCTTTGTACCTTTGCATCCCCCAAGAGCGCGAGTGGCGGAATTGGTAGACGCGCTACTCTCAGGAGGTAGTGTCCATTGGACGTGTCGGTTCGACTCCGGTCTCGCGCACACAAATAAGGCAGCTTTTTCAAGGCTGCCTTATTTTGTGTTCTGCGAAAATCAGTATCTTTGCTGAATGAAACGATTATTGTCACTTGTAATACTTCTGGCATCGGCGGTGGTGGCCCACGGCCAGTTAACACCGGAGATGGATGCATACCTGAGGGATTTTCCGCAGAGGGCGGCTTTCAATATTCATTCGTATGAGTTCCTGCCGATCAAGGATACGCCGGCTCCCCGCGGGTTCAAGGCTTTTTACATAAGCCATTACGGAAGGCACGGCTCGCGCTCTCACTCTTCAGACAAGCCTTATGTGCTGCTGCGGGACTGCCTTCAGGCGGCTGCCGATGAAGGAATCATCACTCCTTCGGGAGATTCCCTCCTTGCATGCGCAAAGGAGATGATCCTGCTGCATGACGGCATGGACGGGCGCCTCACCCCCAGGGGTATGCGCGAGCATGAGCAACTTGCCCGCAGGATGTACCGGCGCTTTCCTGGAGTATTCCGTCATGGGGAAGTGCATGCGCTTTCGTCGCTTGTTGTGCGCTGCCTTGTGAGCATGGCGGCATTCACCTCAACGCTCCAATCCTGCAAGAGAGACCTCACGATAACCTGGGATTGCGGGGAAGCGTATCAGGGTATTATTTCCCCAAAATTCCCCGGGGAAATCATGAAGAGAGCATCCGGAGTTGCCCATGGGCCTCTGACCGATATCCCCATCGACACGATGGCGGTTTTCGAAAGATTCTTCACGGATCCGGTGCGCGGAAAAGCCCTTGCCGGAAAGTCCAGGACTTTCGTTTCCTCAATTTTCTCCCTCGCCCAGTTCGCCGAGGCATACGACATTAATGAGAATCGTTTCAGTTTCCTGCCCTGGGAGGCCGTCACAACGGCATATGCCCGGCATATCCTCAGTTTCTATCTGGGCCGATGCAACTCCGCAACTTTTGGCGATGAGCACCTGCAATATGCCAAACCCCTGGTGACGGAAATTGTGCAGAAGGCCGATGAAGCCATCGCCGGGGCCCCCGTTGCCGCAGACCTCATCTTCGGGCACGACATGCCCTTCCTCGCCCTTTGCTCCTGCTTCGGCCTGGAAGGCTACGGATATCCCGCCCTCACGGCGGAAGAAGCCTATCACAGCTGGAACGGCACGCTGCACTGCCCGTTTGCCGCAAACCTTCAGATAATATTCTATAAGAATCGCAAGGGTGAAGTATTGGTAAAATTCCTCACCAACGAACAGGAAACCCTAATTCCCGAGCTCACGGCCTTCAGCGGGCCATACTACAGATGGGAGGACGTTAAGAGATATGTGGGAAGGCTGTAGGTGTTGGCATACATTTCGCTTATCTGCATGTAAACCAAACCCGCAACCCTTATGAAACGCTTAATTATATGTTTTTGTGCGCTTATGGCATGCGTTGCCATGAAGGCGCAATATGTGGTTTCCGATAAATACACCCTCTGGTTCGAGGACAGCGGAAACGAAGTCATCACACGCAAGGCGGTGTGGTGCGAAGAGGATTACCAGGACCTGTGGAACGGATGCACCGTGCGAATCATCAACAGGCGCGTATATGTCTACAGAAACGGATATTCCATCCTCTATGGCGATGAAATCAACCTCCTTTACAACGGTTATTACCGCGTCAAGCGCAACGGCACCTGGTATCTGTGCGACGAGGACGGTGACACTGTGGACGGAATATACGGCAAGGAGATTTATTATTATCCATGGGGATATGTAGCAGTGCAAAGGAGCTCCGGCTATTGGGACGTCTATCACTGCAGCGGCCGAAAAGTGGACTTCTATTCTAATGAGTCGCCCTGCATCTTTTCCAACTGCTGCTGGGGTGTCCGTCAAGGAAAATACTGGTATGTCTATGACAGCAACGGCCGCCAGCTGGACGGCGTTTATGGCGACAACATAATCCTCCTTAACGACGGCAGGTGGAAATGTGTCCGCGGCAACTATGTTTCCTACGTGGATTAATTGCCATTTTCAAGAAAAAATGCTACCTTGCAGTGTTATAAATGACACTGCAGTGAAAACTAACAAAGTTTATCTATTGTTCCTGGCACTGGGAGCATTGTGGGCGTGCGAAAACATGGCCTACGATGTGAGCGGGGGCGTCGACAGCGAGATAACCCTTTTCTCGGACCAGGTGAGCCTGCCGATAGCCGACATCGGCCCGTTAACTCCAAAACAACTTCTTGGAGATGACTCAGATATCCTCGATGGGCTGAGCGATTATGTGACGGAGGACGAGGACGGCTATCTGGTGGTGGAAAACAATGGGGCTTCGGAAGAGCAGTATGTTGTCATGCTGGCATATACCCTCTCCAATCCGCTTATCCCTAACGATGTTTCATTTGCGGATTTCTCCGGAACCATGGAAGACAAGGCTTCCGTCCTGAATACTTTTGGTTTCTCCCTCTCGCCGCAGCTTTTCACCCTCACGGCAGCCAACCCCCTCACCGAAGATATTGCCGTCTCCGGCAAAATGTCGCTTTTATCGCTTGCCGATGCCGATAACCCCTCTGAAACACTTCTCAGCCAGGAGTTTACCAAGGTAACGGTGCCATCGGGATCAAAAGAAGCGGAAATTTTCCACATAGAGCGAAGCGACTGGAGGCCCCTCTCCGGCTACAAACTGGAAAATCTCTTTCTTCATCTCCCCGCCTCCATCCTAGAAAAAGACCCTGCAAGCGGCTTTGGAAGTTTCTCCTTTGCATATCATTACAAGTCGTACCTCTCGCTCGGGTCAGACTTTCCTTTAAGCATTCCGGCAGAAATAAAAGACCTTAATCTGCAGCTTGCTCAATACCGCGTAAAAGAGGCTAAGATTTGCACGGAAGTATCAAACGAGATTCCCATCACCCTTGTGCTGGACAGCGTGGACGTGTATGTGGATGAGGCGGATGCCGATGGCAATGTTTCCACCGTCAAAACCGACAAAGTGAGCGTCACTCCGGGCCTCACAATCTCCGCCGGCTGCACATCCAATCCTAAGATTTCCCCTTTGGAGATTATCATCAAGGCCGATGACGGCACCACCATCCCGGACATCAGCGCCCTCACGCTGAATCTCTCCATCAAAGCCCCCGTGGGCGTTGCGGATCCACGGATAGGATTGAACCAGCGGTTATATTTCAATAACCTCCGCGCCACGGTTTCGGGCGGAATAACCATCCAGAGCCTATGAAAAAGTTAGCACTTGGTATCATGGCTCTGGCCATTGCCGCATCAGGAGCCTGGGCTCAGGAGATAGGAAACCCCGCAGAAACCCCGGATTACGGCTTCCTCCGCGTAGGCGAACTCCAGAATGCCACCCGCAACAATGTGGGAGCCGCATCTTTCCTCTTCCCTTCCGGAGATAAACTGGTAACAGGCCTGCACTCTTCCGTATCGGCAGATGAATTCCTGGGAGGGTTAAAACCTGTGAACAGCCTGTACAGCGACTTGAACTACAACCTCGTTTCCTATGGCTGGAAGGGCTCTGCAGGCTTCCACACCGTTCAGGTGGGCGCAAGGGCCAATTATGGCCTGTCCGTCCCCAAAGAAATCTTCCAGCTGCTGAAAACAGGCACGGCCCAGTCGCCCTACGACCTGTCGTCGCTCAAGGCCTTCGGCAACGTGTACGGGGAGATAGCATACGGGTATTCGCGTCCGGTGGGCGACAATCTGCGTGTCGGCGCACGAGTGAAACTCCTCATCGGCCTTAACAGTGCCGACGTTGCAGTTCGGCGCATGGAACTCACCACAACGGAAGAGCAGTACACTCTGGATCTGGATGCGGATATAAACCTCACCAACCGCGACAAAAAAGTCGGAACGGACGGGGAAGGCTATCTGGACTATAAATCCTTCACCGGCAAAGGCAAGCTGGGCCTCCCCACGGGCGCAGGCCTTGCCGCAGACATTGGGGTGGTTTGGAAGCCCTTCGAAGGATTCACCCTTTCAGCATCGGCCCTGGACCTTGGCGGCATCCTCTGGTATTACGGAAATGCCGGTACGTCATCCGGAACTTATACATTTGAGGGCCTCAAAGACCTCTCCACCGATGAAATGGACGAAGAGTCGATGGGCGCGAAACTTAAAGAGGCGGGAGACGAACTCCTTGCCGTGGTGAAGCCCAAGGCCGTGGAAGGCCGCTTCTCCCTCAAAGCCATCCCGCTGAGCGCAAACCTCAAAGCCAGTTATGCGCTTCCCTTCTTCGACATGCTGTCGGTTGATCTGATAAGCCTGTACACCGGCTACAGCTTCTGCGTCCCTTACTGGGAAACGCGCGGAGGAGTATCTTTTGATTATCCCGGCATCGGCCATCTCGGCCTCAGTGCCGGTGGCGGCACCAGCGGCTTTGTTTACGGGGTTAACGGCTTCGTGGATTTCCTTTCCTTCAGGCTGTACGCCAGTTATGAGAACGGCATCGGCGGTGTAATACCTTATGAGAGCACCCCCTTGAAAGCTAATAATCAAGTGCTCTCACTCGGATTGATATACAAACTATAATAATAATGAAACACGAAATTATCATCGACCTTCTGGGCAGCGACATGGGCCCACAGGAGATGCTGGAGGGGGCCAGGCTGGTCCTGGAAGAGTTTCCCGATGTATGTGTAGCCCTTGCCGGGCCGCGTGCCCTGATAGAGGGTGCCGGCCTTCCGGAAGGCCGATACAGGGTTCTTGAAGCCGATAAAACCGTCACCAATCTGGATAATCCCATAGAAGCCTTTTACAGCAAGGAGCCCGTCTCCGTGTTCAAGGCCCTGGAAGAAGCCGGAAAGTGCGACGACGTCATCGGCGTAATCAGTGCCGGAAACACGGGAGCCCTCTTTGCCGGAGCCATCCGCTTCCTTCTGGCCGATAAAACCGTGAGGCCCTGCATCGCGGCCATTCTGCCCAATTCGCAGGGCGGCTTCACCTGCCTGGTAGACACAGGCGCCTCCATCGATTGCGGCCCCGCCCAGCTCGTGGACTTTGCCCATCGGGGCAGCGACTTGATGCGAAAGCTCTATAAACTGGAATCCCCCCGGGTGGGCCTTCTGTCCAACGGCGCGGAGCCCACTAAGGGCAACAAACTTGTCAAAGAGACGCATGCGCTTCTCAAGGTGGAGGAGGGAATCAACTTTGTGGGCAATATTGAAGGAAACAAGACCCTCTCCGGTCTTTGCGACGTATTGGTGTGCGAAGGATTCGCCGGAAACCAGGTTCTCAAGAACTCGGAAGGGATGGCCGTTAATCTCATCACGGAGATTATCAAATACGGCAAAACCCATCAGCAGCCGGCGGCAAAGGAGATTGCAGGCTATCTGATGTCCCGTTTCGACTTTGCCTCCCTGGGCGCCGGAATCATGCTTGGAACCAAGAAACTCGTAATGAAAAACCGTGGCTCCTGCTCCCGCGTAGCCGTGAGGAATGCAGCGCAGATCCTCAAAAACATTGCAGACAATAAAACGATTTACGAATCAATACATTAGACTATGTACGACAGACTACTGAACCTAATCAAAAAGTATCTTCCGGAAGATAAAATCGCATCGGCCACCCCGGAATCCCGCCTTCTGGCCGACCTTGGCATGGACTCCATCGGCATGCTCATGCTATCCATGGCACTGGAGGAAGAATTCGGCGTTTCTTTCTGCGAGCCGGTTCTCTTTGTTACCGTACAGGACGTGCTGGACTTCCTTGACAAAAACGCCACGAAGCGATGAAAAAGGAAAAAGACCTGCAATACGAGCTCGCGAAGCGCAAATTCCACAGGCCCAACTGGATATCTTATTTCATCTACTGGTTTGCGTGCCGGTTTATCATCACCCCGCCCTTCCATCCGGAGTTCAAGGTCAAAGACAGAATCAAGGGGCCGGCCTTCCTGGTATGGAACCACCAGTCGCGCCGCGACCACGCGATGATGACCGCCTGCGCCGGGCTGCATCGCATCAACTTCCTGGCAGAACAGGCATCGTTTTTCAGGAGCCACCTGGCGCTGGTGTTCAAGCTCAACAGCATTATTCCCAAGAAGGTTTTGAGCAACGACCTTCCCAGCCTTCGTGCAGTGTGGGACGTAATCAGGCAGAAAGGCATTGTGGCCTTTGCTCCCGAAGGCTTTGCCACAGTATTCGGCGACCAGCAGCCGGTTGTCCCGGGTACGGGCCGCTTCCTTCAGGTGTTCGGCATTCCGGTGTATTCCATGGCTCTTCGCGGCGGTTATCTCTCCACCAGTAAGGTAAATGACGAAGACAGGCCCGGCAAGTTCACCTGCCAGCTCCGCCTGCTGTTCTCGCCGGAAGACTTGAAGAAGATGACGCCTCTGCAGATCGAGGAGGCCCTCAACAATGAGTTCCGCAACGACGATTTCAAGTGGAACAAGGAGCACCACTACCGTTATGTTTCCAAAAAGGGAATGTGCGACAGGCTCACGGACCTATGCTACCGCTGCCCGCGCTGCGGCACCGAGTTCGAGATGTCCTCGGAAAAGGACTATATCGTGTGCAAGCACTGCGGCAATAAGCTCACGCTGGACGAGTACTACGAATTCCATAAGGCCAGCGAGGACTGTGTTGCCCCGGAATCCATCACGGAATGGACCCACATGCAGCGCCAGGCAATCATCGACGAAATCCGGAAAGACCCCGACTACTCCTTCTCCGTGAAGGTTAAGCTGGGAGACATTCCCAAAGACCACCTGCTCACCAATCTCAAAACCTCGGAAATCTGCGGAGAAGGTGTATATACCGTGGACCATAAGGGCGTCCGTTACAAGGGCACGCGTCACGGGCAGGAGTGGAGTTTCGACCTGGACTACAACCAGATATTCACCTATCCGTCAACTTTCCTGCTGGATATTTTCTCCACTTATGTGGACGAGGAGTATTACGACTTTTATCCGGAGTATCCCTGCGCCGCAAAGGTAACGCTGCTCACCGAGGAGATGCACCGCTACCACATAAACAAATGGAAGAACTTCCCCTGGTTCGACTACATGTACGAAGGGAAGGCCCTGGGAATCGATCTAAAATAACATAACTATGAAAAAACTATTCACAATTGCCCTGGCAGCTGGCCTTCTTGTTATCGGAACGCAGGCCAACGCACAGATCATGCCCGGCGCGGGCTTCGTCCACAGCACCATTTCCGGCCAGTTCAACGGCGCAAAGGAAGACAACGTCAATTACAACGGTTTCTATGCGGGCGCATCCTATCACATCGACCTTCCCGTTAAAGGCCTGGCCGTTACCCCGGGCGCATACCTGTCGGTTCTTTCCAACTACAATGACGGTAGCGATAGAGTAGGCTCCTCCATCCAGACCACTGAGACCAGAACTAATGAAGTGGCTCTCAACATCCCCGTTTACGCCAACTTCTCAACATATATCCCTAACTACCCCGGCGGGGCGTTTGTGTATCTTGGCCCCACATTCCAGATGGGCCTGTCCTCGAAAAGCCATCTGGAAGGTTCCGGAGTTCTGGAAACTTCCCAGGATACGGATTATTATGCAGAGAACTTCTACAATAGATTCGATCTCTTCCTCAGCATTGGCGCCGGCGGAGTAATCGGCAATCTCTTGATTACCGTCGGCTATAACCAAGGCCTCCTGAACCTCTATGCCGGCGACACTGCCGACACCTATTACCACCATTCCAATCTCCTTTTCGGCTTAAACTACAAGTTCTAGCCTTTCAGGCAGATTTGTCTCTTGGGAAACCACGGGGCAAGGTTTAAAGGATGGCTTCAGGGCCATCCTTTTATTATGCTTCCAATGCGTTAATGCAGTAGCCCCACGAGCAATCCCAGCACATTGGCAGGAAGGAGGGAATTACCTTGATCCTCGTCCGGTCTTGTTTTGGTAAACAGTTTTAAAATCAATTGTTTGCCTTGTGTAAAGGGAAGGTTCTTTGCTATCTTTTCCAACTGATTGGTCAGAAGCCGCCCATTCTCTCCCATTGTCCACTTGCATTCTCCTATCAGAATGCTCTTGCCGTCAATAGACTCTGCAACAAGATCCAATTCAACATCCCGCGGCTTTTCTTCCACTTCTATAAGTACTTTTCCCCACCACCTTGATGCTTTTCCAAAGACAATCCCATCGATACGGTTGCCGGATACGGCATCGCGGCACAGATGCTCCCACCAGTATCCGATATGCGATGATAGCTGGCTATCCAATGCCGCCTCAAGCGGAAGACGACGGTCCATCTCGATAAAAGAGCGGTTTGCAGGAACGAACCTGTAATAGAAACTCAAGAAAGGATCGGCAATCTGGTACAGGCTTTTCTTGCTTGATCTGGCCGACTCTCCAAACGGAATGTCCTTTTCCAAGTAGCCTAAATCCAGTAGCTTGGCCAGCGGCCTTGACAGATTTGTAGCAGGCTCATTGCACCTGGACGCTATCTCGGAAAGCCGATGTATGCCATTCCCGACAATTGACATAATGGTCGATGTCTTCACCGGGTCCCTGATATCATCCCGGAAAAGATGATGCGGTTCTTCATAAAGTGTCCCCATATTGGAGAAGATATGGGTGTCAATGGCATCTCTTAGGCTTGAACAACCTTCCCTCAATTTCCAGTAACGGGGAACGCCGCCCCATAATGCGTAGTTCTCCACCGTCTCCAGGGGATCCAGATTCAAGGCCTCCGAAAGGAATGGAGCCGCGATCGGCCTCATATTGAAATCGGAATCATCCCTTCCGAAAAGCGGTGAAGACTCGTCGTGTGTCAGGTTGTACATCATCTGCTGCGAGGAGCCGCAGAGAATCAGATTGTACCGTAACGGCTCTTTATCATCGTCAAGCAATCCCTGTATGATAGAAGGGAGAGCCGGCGTGTTCTCTACAAGGTAGGGGAATTCATCCAGGCACACGGTCAGCGGGCCCGTAACCCTATGATTGATAGCCTTTAGCAGGGCCTTCCAATCCGCGTAAACGGCATCGGCGAAACCGGGAAACTGACTGCTTACCACTTGTGAAAACACGCGCATTTGGTTGGGCGCAGCGGTTCTGTCAGCCTCATAATAGATGTCATCATCGTCAAGGACCCTTCCTATCAATGCCGACTTGCCTATCCTGCGTCGTCCCCTGACAATGATAAACTGCGGTGAATCACGGTGAAGGAGTTCCTTCAGCCGCTGTTGTTCCTTTTGTCGGTCTACAAATTCCATATAAAATAATTATGCAATGCAAACATAATGTTTTTGTTGCATAATTCCAAATTATTCTTTCAAAACATTTCCCAACTAGTATTCGGCAGATGGGCTCTTATCCACTTTTCGTCAAGTTTCATACACATTTTACTCCACCACCTCCAGATAGAAACTGACTGGCCTGAATCCGTCGTTGCAGGAGATCATGGCGCTCAGGGGATTCTTCATCCATCCATCGAAGAAATTACCCTCTCCACGTGCCAGGGCCTCTACAAATTCCCTCATAGACTTCCAAGCTTCAGGACACATACCCTCCGGACATTTACCATCTACCGAAATCCACTGCTGGCCTTCCTGAACATCACAGGTATGCTCGATAGGATTCTCATACTGGGCAATCAAGTCCGGGTATGATGCTTTTCTTATGGCTGTGATTCTTACGTTATTCATAGGATTACAATTACTCCGGCAATGAGGACAGAGGGAATTGCCAGTACCATACCGATGAGAGAACCTTTGATATGAAACCAGTAATCATGGTAAGCAGCTGTCATGTCTTCAGTTCCAGGGATTATGAAATGGGGGTCATGACAGAACCAGATGCAGTCCAGAACAAGAGCATCGAACCAATTCACCACATTCCAAAGTGCATAGGAAGTTAACACGCCACACCAGAATGTTTCGCAATGATTGATATAACGAACCAGCAAGCCCAAAAGCACACCAAACACAAGTAGCGCCGTTGTCTTCTTAAGGTAGAAAACGGCACCACCAGGCATATTACTATCATCAACCAGTCCGAGGGTTTTGCAGCGTTCGATTATTGCAGGTGGATAGTTGAATATGCTCTTGATGGGATTCCTGGACATAAGGAACACAAAGAGCGTAAACAGGGCGCAGGCAATGATGGATTCGATTAGAAAAGTCATAGTGCTTCTTCCTCCGTTATCCTGGTGAAACGCTGCATGACCTTTCCATCCCTCTCGACAGTACCGAAAAACATATCATAAGGCCGAACCCACAATTCACCTTCACCATATAGAGCCTGATATACGACCATCTTCTCCAGGGTCTCACTGTCCTTTGCAATACCCAGGAGCTTGTACTTGCCGCCTTTGAAATGTCTGTAATAGTCTGCCATAATGCGAAGATAGTGAAAATGCCTGATTTCTCATCCACGATATCTGGCAAAAACGTGGACGAAACGAAAAATGCTGGCCCAAAAGCCAGCAATTTTTCGTAGCCCCACGAGGAATCGAACCTCGATTTAAAGTTTAGGAAACTTCCGTTCTATCCGTTGAACTATGAGGCCATCGGTGATTGAGATTTTAGCTAAAGCTATCTTTCGTAAACTCAGGTCTCGACTGAGCTCGAAATGACAATCGTAAAAAGCGCTGATTACTCGGCGCTCTTTTCTACAATCTGACGACCGCGATAGTAGCCGCACTCGGGGCATACACGGTGATACATGATGGTTGCTCCGCAGTTGGGGCAGGCAGCCAGGGTGGGTACTGCAGCGTGGTCGTGAGTACGCCTTTTGTCTCTTCTCTGCTTGGAGAGTTTATGTTTCGGATGTGCCATTGTTTATGTTTTTTAATTTGTTATTTGCCGTTAAAAAGTCCTTTAAGCACTGAGAAGGGGTTCGCGGCATCGTCTTCCACCGAATCCGGCACCTCTATGGTGCGGCCCAGGTGACGGACCACTTCCGGATTGCACTTGCCTTCCGGGTGAACCCTTTGCATGGGGAGGGACAGGCAGATATAGTCGTACACTATCTGGCTGAGATCTATCTCCTTGTCTGTGACCTCGTGCAGAATGACTTCACGCCCGTCTGCACTTTCTTCCCCGCCTTCTTCCGTTCGTGACACAAGTGCCGCGGAAACGGAAACGGGGAGGTCCAGATTATCAAGGCAGCGGTCGCACACAACCGTGACTGTGCCTTCCATCGCAAGGTCCAGAAGAATGTCCTGGCCACGCTTGGAGGCTGTGCACTGAACGTTCACATCGGCCCCTATAATCTCCTCATTCTCAAATGCTTTAAAGAACTCCACATCCGCCTTGAAACTCTTCTGCAGTTTCTGGGCGGCCCAACCGTTCAAGGGTAAGATCATCGCTGTCATCGCCTGAAAACAGATTAAGGGGTGCAAAGATAAGAATAATTTTCCGAAAATCAATCCTCAGCGGGAGAATTTCTCTTGCGGTCCAGCGGATCGAGGAGAATCTTGCGCATTCTCATGTGGTTGGGAGTAATCTCCACAAGCTCGTCTTCCTGGATGTATTCGAGGGCTTCCTCAAGCGAGAATTTCACAGCAGGAGGCAGTATCACTTTCTCGTCCGAGCCCGATGCACGCACGTTGGTGAGCTTCTTGGTCTTGCAGATGTTGATGTTCAGGTCCCTGTCGCGGGTGTGTTCACCAACCACCTGGCCTCCGTAGATTTCCTCGCCGGGCTCCACGAAGAATCGGCCACGGTCCAGAAGCTTGTTCATCGAGTATGCGATAGCCTCGCCGGTTTCCAAAGAAACCAGTGAGCCATTCACCCTCATCTCGATATCGCCCTTGTAGGGCTGATACTCCTTGAAGCGATGCGCAACGACGGCCTCTCCCTGGGTTGCTGTGAGAAGATTCGAACGGAGCCCCATAAGGCCACGGGTGGGAATCTCAAACTCCAGCAGGGTGCGGTCTCCGCGGGGTTCCATACGGATCAGAGCGCCTTTGCGGCGGGTGGAAAGCTCGATGGCGGCGCCAACGAACTGCTCCGGAACCTCAATAGACAGTTCCTCAATAGGCTCGCAGCGAACTCCGCCGATGGTTTTGTCCAGCACCTTGGGCTGGCCCACCTGAAGCTCGAAGCCTTCACGCCTCATGGTCTCGATTAGAACGGAAAGATGCAGAACGCCTCGGCCATACACTACAAAGGAATCTGCATTCACGCCGGGCTTCACGCGCAGCGCCAGATTCTTCTCCAACTCCTTCTCCAGACGCTCTTTGATGTGCCTGGAAGTAACGTATTTGCCGTCTTTACCGAAGAAAGGCGAATTGTTGATCATGAACAGCATGCTCATCGTGGGCTCGTCCACGGCGATGGGAGGGAGGGCCTCCGGGTTCTCGAAGTCGGCAATGGTGTCGCCGATTTCAAATCCTTCGATGCCAACTACAGCACAGATATCTCCGCACTGGACCTCATCGACATTAGCCTTGCCCAGGCCTTCGAACACCATGAGCTGCTTGATCTTGGACTTCTCCACTATGTCGTAGCGCTTGCACAGAGAAACCGGCATGCCGGTGCGCAAAGTGCCCCGCGTGATGCGACCAATCGCTATCCTGCCAACGTAAGGGCTGTATTCCAGAGATGAAACAAGCATCTGGGGAGTGCCCTCGTTCTGGGCGGGAGCGGGGATTTCCTCGAGGATAGTATCCAGAAGGGCGGTGATGTCGGTGGTGGGTTTACGCCAATCAAGCGACATCCAGCCCTGCTTTGCGCTGCCGTAAACGGTTTTGAACTCGAGCTGCTCTTCCGTTGCGCCAAGATTGAACATGAGGTCGAACACATCCTCCTGTACCTCGTCCGGGCGGCAGTTGGGTTTATCCACCTTGTTAATCACCACGATGGGTTTCTTTCCCATGTCGATGGCCTTGTTCAGCACGAAGCGTGTCTGCGGCATACAGCCCTCGAAGGCATCCACAAGCAGCAGAACACCATCCGCCATGTTAAGCACCCTTTCCACCTCTCCGCCGAAATCGCTGTGCCCCGGAGTGTCGATGATGTTGATTTTCACGCCCTTATAGGTAACGGAAACGTTCTTGGCGAGGATGGTGATGCCCCTTTCGCGCTCGAGGTCGTTGCTGTCGAGGATAAGATTCCCAAGGTCTTCCGGCCTGCGAACGAGGTTCGCCTGATAGATCATGCGGTCCACCAGCGTGGTTTTGCCGTGGTCTACATGGGCGATTATTGCTATGTTTCTAATGTCCTGCATACTTGTATACACTGCTAACAGGGCGCAAAGTTAATAAAATTATTCCAGTTTGAGCAGTTCGGTGAGATATTCGCCGATACGGTCCAGCCAGGTGTAACTGCCTGTACCGGGGGAGGCATTGCGCTGGAAGCAGTGGGGACGAAGCGCCAGAGTGTGGAGTTCGCACTGTATTCCCATGCTGCGCATCTTTTCCCAAACGCGCACGGAGCCCATCGTGGACCATTTGTCTGCATCGCCGTGAATGAATAGCATGGGGGCGGTGTCAAGGTCGAAGGAGAACTCGGGGGCTATATACAAATCATCGTCATTGCCGCTGGTTGTGTTATGCTGGTCGAATCCGTCGCTCAGCACATATGCCGGATAAATGCCGATTCCCCACTGCACATTGCAGGGGAGTTTGTCGATGTCGTCAATACGCGCATAAGCCCTGTGGCGGGACGATGTGACGCCCATCAGGGTGAGATGTCCTCCTGCCGATGAACCCATTATGCCGATTTTGTCTGGATTGAGGCCATGGCTGGCGGCCTCGCTGCGGACGATGCGGATGGCCCTCTGAAGGTCCTGCCAAGCGGTTGTGTGCTTTGCCAGAGGCGCGGCAGGGCGGGGCGTGCGGTACTTCAGGGTAACCACCGTTATTCCCATTGCGTTCAGATAGCGGCGAGCGGGAGCCACTTCAAATCCGTCCGGGTTGTTCTTGTCGTATCCGCCGCCGGAGTAGATAATCTGAATCGCATCCGTTTTGCGAACGGCGGGGATGTGCCATTCGATATAGGGAACGCACTGGCTTTCCTGGAAGCAGGGAGTCTTGCCCTCCGGCCAGACAAATTCCTTATAGTACTCAGCCCTGTCGTCGTCGCTGGTGAAGCGGCCGGAGAGTTTCACTTCCTCCTCCAGAGGCCCCATGAAGCCCATCTGCGTCATGAATTCAAGAGCCCTGTCAAAGCCATAGGCCCCGTGTTTCTTATTGGGGTAGAGGTGAAGTTCGGCCGGAATTCCCATGCGGCGGAGCCTGCGGTACACCAGCGTGGAGCCGTTAGGAGAATACTTGTCGATGCCGCCGTGGTGGAGGCTCATCGGGCAGGTTTTCTCGTCGAAGTTGAAGATGTTGCTGAGGGTAACGTCCAGCCCATAGCCCTCGCGGGAAGCGGGGGTGCCGAACTCATCGGCATCGGAAGTGATGTATGCCGGAGCGTTCAGAATGGACAGGTTGATGTGGCAGGGAACATCGTCAACTGCGTCTATGCGCTCATAAGCGGGAGTCTGTGAATTGGTGGCCAGAAGAAGGCTCAGATGGCCGCCTGCCGACATTCCCACAACGCCAATTCTCTCTGGGTCGTAGCCGCGTTTGGCCGCCTGATTGCGTACAAGGCGCACGGCTCTCTGCCCGTCTTCCCATGCCGTCTGGTAATACGGAATGCCTTCCGGGCGCGGGGTGCGGTACACAAGGTTCACGCACTGGACGCCGCGGGCGGTGAGTTCAGTACGCCACAACTCAATCAGGCTCATGTCGCAGGTGCTGTTGTACGCGCCGCCGGAAATGAGGATCATGCATGTGCCGTTAGGATTTGTGGGAGCGTCGAACCACTCCAGGAAAGGCCTGCGATGCTTATCCGGCTTGAAGCCTTCCTGCTTGGACTCCGACGTCATGGCGGCAATCTGCAGGGGGGAGGCGTCCGGCATGTTCTTCTTGGGCCAGATGTACTCGCGCTGCTGAGCAAAAACGGAAACGCTGAGCCAAAGGCTCGCAAATACCAGAAGGAATCGTTTCATGGCAATTTAATGTTAAGCGTGTATGAACCTGCTTCGTATTCTTTGGACTCGGATGCCCCGGGAAGAGTAACCGTTGCGGTTGCCCCTTCAGGAATTGTGAAGGACCACACGCAGGTGTCTCCTTCATACTTCCAGGAACTCTTGATAAGGCCTGCTGCACTCTTGTACTGTGCATCTACGTGCCCCAGCCTCTTGTCCGGGATGGGTTTCATGATAATATGCTTGAAGCCGGGCTGTGCAGGGTCTGCGGCAATGCCGGCCACGGTTTCCCAAATCCATTCGCAAACGCAGCCGTAGGCATAATGGTTAAAGCTGTTCATGCCCTTGGAGGCCATTCCCTCTTCCAGAGTGTAGCTGTTCCAGCGCTCCCAGATTGTGGTTGCGCCATTGTCCACGGAATACAGCCAGCTGGGGTTCTTGCGCTGGAAAAGGAGATCGTAGGCGATATCGGCCATGCCGTTTTCGGTAAGTGTCTGCATAAGGATGGAAGTGCCAAGGAAGCCGGTTTGCAGGCACCCGTCGTGCTGGGCGAAGTTCTCACGAAGGCGAGCAATCATCGCTTCGCGGGCCTCTCCTTCCACAAGGCCGAGCTTGAGGGCGAAAATGGCGGGGGTCTGCATCGTGTTCAGAATTTCGGTGGTGAAGATGCCGTCGGCTCCAAGATAATTCTCCTGGATGTACTTTTTGGCATCCACTATCATGGCTTCATATACCGATGCATCCCTTCCGCTTGCCCCTGCCATGTCGGCCATCATCCCGGCATCGAGAATCCAGTAGCATGCGCCAAGGTAATTCCAGTACTGGATGGCCTCCGGAAGCGGATAACGCTTTCCGTTGGCATCCTTTTCCGTCTGGGCGCGGTGGCTCTGGGTCTCCAGGGGCTCGTAGCTGAGCCAGTCGGCCCACTGGTAGTCTCCGCATTCATCCAGAATGGCGGTATGCTCGTAGCGGGTTTCGGCAACATGGGCGAGGAAGCGCTCCATGGCGTCCCAGTTCTCGTTCACTATTTCAACGTCGCCGAACTGTTTCCACACGGTCCAGGGGACGATTACCGCAGCGTCGGTCCAGCCAAGGCGCATGGTGGAATTGTGTCCGGATCCGAACATTCCGAAAGGCGCCACTCCGGGGAATCCGCCTTCCTCACTCTGGCAGTCGCGAACGTCGCGGGTCCATTTGTGGAAGAAGGCATCGGTGTTGGCGAAGAAGGTGCCGGTTTCCGCAAATACCTGGGTATCGGCCATCCAGCCAAGGCGCTCGTTGCGCTGGGGGCAGTCCGTGGGAACGGAAAGATAGTTGGAGAGCTGGCCCCAGTAGGTGTTGGATATGAGTTTGTTGATGAGCTCGTTTCCTGTGGAGATCTTGCCCGTTTCCATATCGGCAGTGATGGAAGTTACGGGAATTGAACGGATCTTTCGGATCTTTACTTCCGCGCTTGCGGTTATTGAAACAAAACGGTAGCCGAAGAAAGTATGGGTGGGGATATAACTCTCCCAGCCCTTTCCGTCAAAGGTGTAGTCCAGGCGGATGCAGTCGGATGCAATGCGCAGATTCTCCCTGTGCACGCTGCCCTCCGGGCCGTCCATGCCGCGGCTGCGGGCGCCGTTGCCGTCGTTCACAAGTTCGCCAGGGAGGCAGGTGAGAACTGTGCCTTCGGCGGCCTTGAACTCGAATGCTGGCACTGCGGCCGCGTTCTGGCCGAAATCC
>JAEEUZ010000187.1 GCA_016290725.1 Bacteroidales bacterium
AGTGGGGAAGGGCTCGAGATGACAAGTGGGGAAGTGCTCGAGATGACAAGTGGGGAAGTGCTCGAGATGACAGAAAGTGCCGACAGTCTCGTGGCGCAGGCGGATACCGTTGCCGCGGCGGCGGAGCCTACCGGAATGGAGGCTGTGATGAGCACGCTGGGAAATCTGAACGTGGGGCAGATACTGGTGGCGTTCCTGATATTCTTCATCTTCGGATACCTGCTGTATGCGTCGCTGTTCGCGGCCATCGGCTCCGGTGTGGAGAACGAGGGAGACAGCACCCAGTTGCAACTTCCCGTGACGATTCCTCTGATGCTGGGCTTTTTCGTGGCCCTGTACGCGTTCAAGGCTCCGGACAGCCAGCTGGTATTCTGGTTCTCCATGATTCCGTTCACTTCGCCCATCGTGATGCTGGCGCGGATCCCCTTCGGTGTGGCAACATGGGAGCTGGTGCTGTCGATAGTGCTCCTCATCGGCACGTTCATTGCGTGCGCGTGGGCATCGGCAAAAATCTATAAGGTTGGAATTCTGATGTATGGCAAGAAATCCACCTTCAAGGACCTTTGGAAATGGCTAAAACAGAAATAGCATGAGAAAGTATTTCTTCTACTTCCTCGTGGCGGCGCTGATCACGGCTCTCTTCCTGATGATCTATTACAGCGTGCCGCCAAGGCCCCAGTCGGCCGAGAGGGATATCACCTGGCATAAGGTGAAAATGGACGGCAGCCGCAGTAGCCGCCCTTATGCCGATAGCAGCGCCACCGCCGCGGCAGTTCAGGTGCTGAAGGACTGCGAGCCGGGCATGGCCAAGTACAAGGAGGTTATCGCCCACAGCGCCGGCCAGTACGACAATCCCCGCAACCAGTGCGACCTTCCGCTTGGAAACCTTATGGCCGATATCATGCGCGAGCGCGGCACCAGGGAGTTCGGCGTGAAGATGGACGTTGCCATCTGCAACTACGGCGGTATACGCATACCCATGCCCCAGGGCAACGTTACGCTGGGAGACATCCATGCCATGTTCCCCTTCGACAATGTTATCGTGTATGTGAAAATCACCGGCGAGGAGCTCACCCGTCTCATGGAACAGCTTGCGAAAACAGATGCATTCCAGCCAGTGAGCGGCGTTCGCGTGAAGGTGAAGGACCACGCCCTGAAGGAGTTCACCGTTGGCGGAAAGCCGGTGAATCCCAAGAAGATATACAACATGACAACCGTGGACTTCCTTCTCACGGGAGGCGACCAGCTCTACATCGGCGCAATGGCAACGGACGTTGTGATGTCCGAAGTGACCATGCGCGACATGATGCTGGATTATGTGAAGGCCCGCGAGGCGAAGCACCAGAAGATTACGGCATTTGCCGACGGACGTGTAGTAATGGAGTAATAAGATGAAAACAAGTGACAAGATTATCGTGGCGATTCTGTCCCTGGCGGGGGCGGCCACGCTTGGCTACGGGATAGTGAAGTATTCCCGCAAGCCGGAGGTGATTGAGCCTGTTCACCTTACCATTCTGCATCTGAACGACACCCACAGCCACCTGCAACCCATTCGCGGCGGTTCGCAGGACGGTCTTGGCGGGCTTATCGAGCGCGCCCAGTATATAGATTCCGTTCGCCAGGCCGATGGAGCCGACAGTGTGCTCCTCCTGCATGGCGGAGACTTCGTGCAGGGCACGGTGTACTTCACGGAGTTCGACGGCGCAGCGGAAATCGCGGCCCTGAACGGCCTTGGCTACGACGCGGTAACCCTTGGCAACCACGAGTTCGACAAGGGCATCGAGTGGCTGGACACTATGCTGGTGAAGCTGAACATGCCGGTTGTGGTGTGCAACTACGACTTTTCGCCCTTCCCCTGCGGCAAGGCAATCCAGCCGTACACTATCGTGGAGAAATCCGGCAAGAAGATTGGCATCATCGGCGTCCTGTGCAATCTCAAGAGCATGGTTGCCGGCCCCATCGCGGACCGTATCCCCGAGTACGACCTTTTCCCCACGGTGCAGCGTTATGCCGATGAGCTCCGCCGCGCCAAGTGCGACCTGGTGATCGCACTCACCCACATCGGCTACACGGAGCATAACCCCGGCGATGTGACCGACATCATCCTGTGCCGCAACACCCGCAACATCGACCTCTTCGTGGGCGCCCACTCCCACACCAATCTGGACGAGGCGATGATGCATCCCAACAAAGACGGAAAGCTCATCCCCATCGTGCAGGACGGCTGCTGGGGCGCCAATATCGGACAGCTTGACGTTACCTTTTAGGTAAATTGCCTTTTTATTCGTATATTTGCAGGCTAAAGCAAAAACGATGAGGCAATTTTTTACGGCGATTATGGTTTTTGCGCTGTGCTTTGGCACGGCGCAAAACGTCTGTGCTCAGAGCGTCGTTCACCCTACGGTGGGCGCAGGATTCAGCACAGACAGCATCGAGGTGAGGTTTATCGGGCGCAAGCAGCATTTCAACAGCAGGGATGTGCGAACGCTGGATAAGCTCATAAAGTCTCCCAAGTCGGTGAACATCCATCCTTCCGGAAGCAAGTTCTATGTGAACTCGCTGGAGGGCGGAACCACGCTGGTGTACGATTTCAACACCCGCGAGAGGATTGCGTACATCGAGCACACTTTCGAGGCGGCGGACAGCTCTCTGTGGGCGCCGGAGAGCGGCCTTTTCCCCTGGAGCTGGGATCCCAAGCAGAAGAACACCTTCTGGGGCAAGCCCGTGGAGAGCACTTTCTCGCACGGGGGAAGGTACCTGTGGGTGCCCTACTACCGCCGCAGTTTCGACCTCAATGCGCAGGACCCGTCGGCCGTTGCCGTCATCGACACAAGGGCGGATACCATCGTGCGCATGTTCGAGACCGGAGTGCTGCCCAAGATGATCGCCACTTCGCCGGACGGAAAGCTCATCGCCATTTCCCACTGGGGCGAGAATACCGTGGGAATCATGGATATATCGTCCGATAAGATCGAGGACTGGCATTACATCGCCTGCCACGTGGTGGACAAGAGGTTGCACCTCAAGCTCAGCCGTACATCGGCCGTGAACCGCGACGCCAACAGCGGCTATTGCCTTAGGGGCACGGTGTTCACACCGAACAACCATTACCTGCTGGTTGGCTGCATGGGCGGGGGCGGCGGAATTGCCGTCATCGACCTTGAAAAAGAGAAATACCTTGGCCGTGTGATGGGCATGAAGGCCAATCTGAGGCATCTGGTAATCCAGGACGGATGGCTGTACCTGAGCATCAATTCCTCCGGCTATATCCAGAGGGCAAGGCTGGACGATTTCATGGCCGTTGCCACCACCCTCACGGGGGAGGGCACCGTGAAATACGATGCCTGGGAAAACTGCAAAGTGCCCGCCGGGGCCCGTACACTGGTGCTTTCGCCCGATGGACGCTACGCCTTCGCCGCCTGCAACTACGGCAATGCCCTGGCTGTTGTGGATACCCGCAACATGAAACTCGTGGGCACCGTGCCCGCGGATTCCTATCCCGTAGGTCTGGACATTTCGGCCGACGGCCGCTTCCTCATCATGACCTCCCAGGGCCGCGACGGCAACGGAGGTAATGCTGTGGATATGTTTGAAGTAACTTACAAGTAATATGAGAAGAAAGTTAATGGTATTGCTGCTCGGATGCCTGCTTGCCGTTCCCGCGGTGGCGCAGCAGAAGGACAGCCTTACCGTATCGGCGGCAGAGCTTGCCGACAAGATTATCGAGGAGGCAAAGAGGCATATCGGCACACCCTATCGCTGGGCTGCCAACGGTC
>JAEEUZ010000039.1 GCA_016290725.1 Bacteroidales bacterium
AGCAGGAGCAAGGTTTCGAGGATGTATATCTGATGGAAGTAGCCCCCACTACCGGCGTACGCGTTACCCGCGTACTTGACAGCCTTCACAATGTGACCCTTGAGGACTCAATGCAGTGGACAGAGTATGACGATGTTATCGGCATGGGCGGCTCCAGCGATTATTTCATCTACAAGGGACAGCGCTTTGAAAAAGAGGAAAGGCCCATCTGGCAAATCCCCTACCGCTCCATCGTACCGAAGGAGACGCGAAACCTTCTCGTCGCCGGACGCTGTTTCGGCTACGATCAGGGAATTGCCTGGGACGCACGCGAAATCTCCACCTGTATGGTCACGGGCCAGGCCGCCGGCATTGCAGCTGCCATTTGTGCGGCAGACGGCACCCCTGTCCGGACGATTGACATCCCTGCCCTTCAATCCTTACTAAGGAAGGCAAACGTCCGGATGGAGTTTTAGAGTTTTCTCAACGGCACCCACGGCCAAAAACGCTACCGGATATCCACACGGACAGCACTGAGGGGCCTATTCGTTGGATATCCGGCAGGTGAAACGGCACACATGGCCAAAAACGCGACCGGATATCCACGCAGACAGCACTGAGAGGCCTATTCGTTGGATATCCGGCAAGGGAAACGGCACACACGGCCAAAAACACTACCGGATATCCACGCAGACAGCACTGAGAGGCCTATTCGTTGGATATCCGGCAGGGGAAACGGCCACGACAGCCAAAAACACTACCGGATATCCACACGGACAGCACTGAGGGGCCGTTTTGCTGGATATCCGGCAAGGGAGTTGAATTTACCAGCCAAGAACATCCTGGCGGTTGCAATATATCGAAGCTTCCTCGGTGGAAAGCGTCTTGCCGTATGAGTTTCTGGCCGATGAGGCGCCCTCGCCCTTGGAGCCGTACTCTCGCCAGCCGGAGGTGGCGGTGGGGGTCGACGGGTTGGGCGCGGGATTTCCCAGCCAGCCTTCAGAGCGGATCACGGCGTCCATGGAGCAGTTCACATACACCACGTTGTCGATGCAATCTGCCTGGCCGGCGGAGCGGGCAAGGTACATCTTGCCGCTGCCAACGCCGTCCTCTGCTGTGAGGCGGCAGTTCAGGAACACAAAGCCCTTATTGGTTGCCGACTGCACACGTGCCTGCACGATATAACCGGCAGCGCGGGAACGGATCTCGCAATCCTCGAAGAGGCACACTTCCGGATAGCCCCAGATATAGTCGCAGTGGCCTGCAACGAGGCTGTTATGCACCCACACTTTACCTTTGCAAAGGAATGTATCCTGCCAGGAAATCAGGGAGCAATTCTCCACGGTGAGCCTATGCGCACTGTTGAAGTAAATCACTTCAGCCTGACCCTTGTGGGAAGGAATGGAATATGTGTTTTCCATAGTAAGATCCTGCAGCACAAGGTTGTCGCAGCTTTCCACGAGGAACAGCGAGCGACCGCCTGATTTGCCGATGGAGCGGCCCGCCGAAGGCCTGGAACTGGTGGAGCCGCCGGAACCGGTTTCGTAGGAGTCGTTGTTGGGATAGGCAATCACAACACCGCTTCGCGATGCTCCCTTGATGGTAACATTGTTCTTGTTCCTCAGGAAAAGCAGTTCCCGGTAAGTGCCGTTAGCCACCTCAATGGTAACCGCCGCATCTTTCCCCACATTAGCGCTCACAAAACTCAGAGCCCCCTGCACGGTGCAGAAATCCCCCGAGCCATCGGCAGCAACACGCACGACATCTCCGGAAGGCTTGGCCTTGGTCGTAAAAGTAATGTCTTCAACAGCCTTACCCACAACAGATTCGTCCACCTTCACGGTATAAGTTGTGCCGTAGTCCAGAGCCTCGTTGTGGAGTTTGATTTCCAGCGCCCTGGCGCTAACACGCAGCGGAGTATAATGCACCACGCGGTACTGCCCGCTGTGAAGCGCGTCCATGAAGGTATTGTACACGTAGTCATTATTGATTGCAATCTTGCCATTATCGGCATCGGCCCCCTTGGGAATCATTGTTCCGTCGGAGAGGATGTCAACGGTGGCGATGTCGGCAAGGTCGATCCTGTCTACTTCGGTGCCATCGGCCTTCAGTATCCGGATGAGACCGGAAGTGCCAAGGACCGGAGTGCTGTCGAAGGAGATGACGATGGGCGCATCCACGCACACGGCTTCCGCCACAGGGGGTTCCTCCCCTGCCTTGCCTTCGGTTTTCGCGGAAATCTCGGTGCTGTAGGCCGATTTCTCCGCGCCCTTCACGGCACACACGGAGAATCCGTAGGTGGTGCCTTTGCTGAGCCCGCTCACGGTGACATTACGGCCGGTGGCGGAGCCTTCCTTGGCCAGCGCCCCGTCCAAAGTGAGCTTCCAGGCATATCCGGTGGCGCCTTCCACCACTTTCCACTGGAACGTGAGGGAAGTCTCCGTTGCGCCGTGAAGCACAACGTTCTGCGGCACGCCCAAAGCGGCAGGCTTCTCGGTTTCGCCTCCGGGCTTATCGCATGCAGCGGCCACAAGGACCGCTGCAGCAACAAGAAGTAAACGTCTTATCATACTTCCACAAGCTTGTACTTGGGCACCAGGGACTTCATGATAATCCAGGCCACCAGGTAGGCCAGGCCGCAGAAGCAGAACATGATGAAGTAGCCTGCGGGCTTGCCTTCGAAGCCAAGGAAGCGGAACGCGGCGCCCTGGCCTTCGGCGAAGGTGAACAGGTTACCGGCCACTTTCTGAATGATCATCGACCCAAGACCGCCGGCCATTGCGCCGATACCGGTGATGGTTGCGATGGTACTCTTGGGGAACATGTCGCCGATGGTGGAGAACAGGTTCGCGCTCCAGGCCTGATGTCCCGCACCGGCAAGGCCGATGAGGATAGCCGGCCACCAGGGGCTGTTGAAATGCACGCCCAGGGGCTGTGCAAACAGGGCCGCCAGCGGGAAGAATGCGAAGATGAGCATCGACAGCATTCGTCCGGCATACGGGTTCATGCCTTTCTTATCGACAAATATCCTGGGCAGATAGCCACCGCCGATGGAAATAACCGTCACAATGAGGTACAGGGTGAAAATGAGCCACTGGCCAAGGGGCGAAGTTGCCGGGGCGGAGAACTGGTTGCTGAAGTAGGACGGAGCCCAGAACAGGAAGAACCACCACACGCCGTCGGTGAAGAATTTACCCACGATGAAGCTCCAGGTCTGCTTGTACTTGAAGCACTTGATGAACGGGATGGCCTTCTCTTTCGCAGCCTCTTCTGCTGCTTTGGCGGCCGCCGCGGCTTCCTCGGCATCGTCGGAATGGATATACTCCAACTCCGCTTTATTCACCTTCTTGCTCTTTTCCGGCTTCTCGTACATGAAAGCCCAGAAGAACATCCAGATGAAGCCAAGGCCGCCGATAATGATGAATGCCCATTCCCAGCCGAACTTAACTGCCAGCGGGGGTATCAGGAGCGGAGCGGCGAGAGCGCCCACAGAGGCACCCGCGTTGAAGATGGACGTTGCGAATGCACGGTCCTTCTTGGGGAAATACTCCGCCGTTACCTTGATTGCCGCCGGGAAGTTTCCGGCTTCACCAAGTGCCAGGATTCCCCGGCACAGCAGGAACAGATATACACTGGTTGTGGATACTGCCAGGGCTATCTTGGAGCCCGCCTCCACGGCGCGCATTGCGGCAACGGAGTCAACACCCACAAGATGGGCGGTGGCCCAGCCACAGGCCGCGTGCATGCAGGCGCCTGCCGACCAAACGCCGATGGCGATGAGATATCCCTTCTTTGTGCCCATCCAGTCTACGAACTTGCCCGCGAACAGGCAGCAGATTGCGTAGAAGATGGAAAAGAAGGACGTGATGGTGCCGTAATTGGCATCGGTCCAGTGGAATTCGGGTTTGATAAACTCCTCGTAAGTGAGGGACAGCACCTGACGGTCCAGATAGTTCACGGTTGTTGCGACAAACAGCAGCGAGCATATCCACCAGCGCCAGTTAGTCATCAATTTAGTTTGTGTACTCATAGGTTACAATATTGATTTTACTGCTTCACGCATACCCTTGGCCTGAATGAGGGCAAGGTCGGCCGCCAGAAGGTCGGCAAGGCCGGGAACGGCGTTAAGGTCTTCGTCCCAGATGAAGGTGGCCCCGAGAACTCCCTTGGCCACTTTGCGAACGTCGCCGCTTGCCCAGAGCTCTTTCAGAAGGTCCATGATCTTCTGGTCGTCGTTGGGGACGATCTCGTCCTCTCCCCTCTTGCCGCCCTTGTAGTAGGTGCAGATGCCGGCAAGGCCCAGAACCAGGCCCTTGGGCAGTTCGCCCTTGCGCTCCAGATAGGTCTTCAGGCCGGGGAGGTCGCGGGTGCGGTATTTCGGGAAGGAGTTGAGCATGATGGAGGTAACGAAGTGCTTCACGAACGGGTTGCGGAAGCGCTCCAGAACGTCATTGGCAAACTTCTCCAGCTCCGGTTTGGGAAGATTCAGGGTGGGAAGAAGCTCGTCGAACATCACCTTGTGAACGAACTTGCCGATTTCGGGATCCTCGCAGCATTCCTTCACGGTGTTAAGGCCGCTAAGGTAGCCAACAGGGCTCAGAACCGTGTGCGGGCCGTTCAGAAGAGTAACCTTCCTTTCGTGGTAAGGAGCCTCGGAAGGCACGAAGAGTACGTTCAGGCCGGCCTTATCGGCAGGGAACTCCTTCGCGACCTCCTTGGGAGCCTCGATAACCCACAGGTGGAAAATCTCGGCCTTATCCAGCAGGTGGTCGTCATATCCGGCCCTTTCGCAAAGCTGCGCGGCATTGTCACGGGGATATCCGGGAACAATACGGTCGACCAGAGTGCTGTAAACGCCGCAGGCTTCTTCGAACCAGGCGCTGAAATCCGGGCCGAGGCCCCACAGGTCGATGTATTTGCGGATGCACTCCTTAAGGTGCTTGCCGTTTTCGAAAATAAGCTCGCAGGGGAAGATGATAAGGCCCTTGTCCATGGCGCCCTCGAAGTGCTCATACCTGTGGTAGAGCAGTTGTGTGAGCTTTCCGGGATAGGAACTTGCGGGCTTGTCTTCCAGCTTGCAGGAAGGGTCGAATGCGATACCAGCCTCCGTTGTGTTGGAAATCACAAAACGGATTTCAGGCTGCTCGGCCAGCTCCAGATAGGCGTTGAAATCCACATAGGGATTCAGGCCGCGGGAGACAACGTCAATCAGGTCCAGACTGTCCACGGTTTCGCCATTCAGTAGGCCCTGAAGATTGAGGTGATACAGGCCGTCCTGCTCGTTGAGCCATTCCACCATACCCTTTTCGATAGGCTGCACAATCACCACGGAACCGTTGAAATCGGTCTTTTGGTTAGTCTTCCAGATAATCCAGTCGATGAATGCGCGGAGGAAGTTGCCTTCTCCGAACTGAATAACTTTTTCAGTGTAGCGTCTTGCCTGAGGCGCTGAGGTTCGGTTTAGTCTTTCCATTTTTTATTCTGTTTCTTTAACTATTACAAGTATGACTGCCTGCTCGCTATTATCCTGCTTGAGGGTATACGTGCGGCCTTTTTCCAGAGTCTGAACGGTCCCGTGTAGCGGCTGCGCCCAGGGAGTGACGTCAAACACAATCGGGTCGATGCCACTTGAGATCAACTGCATCTTCGCACTGGTGGAAGAGGATTTACGCGCAACCGCATAGAACTCCAGCGAGGTATTGTAAGTGGCCGATGTGGTAAATGTCACATAGCCCTTGCTATCCATCTTGATGCCCTGGGTATAGCTCACATTGTCGATAGTGAAGCTTGTCGACGAGTAATCCTTGCTGAAATCGGCCACCGATGTGCTTGCATCAAAATAGGATGCTCCGGAAACGCCGTCTTTAGTCTGCACCAGAGCCTTGTTCTGCATGCTCAGGGTATAGGTGTGGGCCGATCCGTCGTCCACGATCACGGGATCGTCCTCATCGCCCGTGTCGGGATCGGTGGGATCATCATCCGTGCCGTTGAAATCGGTTATTCCACCGTTATTCACCTCAATGGGGGCCGATGTGTACCCGAGCTTGCCATAACCCGCTCCGGCCTTCACCACCGACGGAACATCCTCGGCAGCAGTGACGGTGTAGGAATATGAGGGCTTGAAATCGGCATAAGTGAGAGGAGTAATGGTGCTTCCGTTGTATGCGGTGAACTTTACGTTCGAGAACGGATACGGGTCGGATGCGTTGTCCGGCTTGTTCACGTAAACGTTCTGCGTGGGATACAGATAGCCCGCCACGGAACCCGTGAGGTTGGACACCCAGCTGCTGCCGCTCTGCTTTGCGGGATAGGTGCAGATGTCGGCAGGCAGGCGCACGCCGTCGAAGTAGTTGTATTCCACAAGCACTTTGGCGCCATAGGCAGAGCCCACGCCATAAGTTGTGCAGCCGTCGAAGAGGTTGTTGTACACATGGGCGCGGCCGAAACGCACGCGGGGATGACGGGAACTGGAACCGTCGAACCAGTTGTGGTGGAAGGTTGCGGTAATCTCCGAATCGCCGCTGGCGCTGTTGGAGTGGCCCACGAGGCAACTCTTCTGCGTCTTGATATAGCGGCACCAGCTAACTGTAACGTTCTTTGAGCCGTGGGTTACATCGGTGGAGCCGTCTTCGTAGTCCTTAGTCTGATTCAGGGACGTGAAGGTGCAGTGGTCCACCCATACACCGTCGCAATTCTGCATCGACACGGCATCGGCCCCGTTGTTGGCCTTGGGCTGCTGGAAATTGATATTCCTTATAATAATATTGCTGGCGCGGACGCAGAATATGCCGATACGGTCCATCACGAAATCGTCCGTGCCGATAAAGCTGAGGTTCGATACGTCCTTCACGTCGAACCAGGGATGGGCTTCGGAGAAGTCGCGTCCGTCGGTGGGAACGAAAGTTCCGCTGAGCCAGATGGTAACGGGCGTGTGGTCGCCATTCTTCTCGCTCTTGGTGCGGGCCAAGAGCCAGGTCTGGAGGGCCTTGCCGCTGTTGAAGTGCAGCACGGTGCCGTTGGCTCCGCCTGTTACGCCTACAGCATAGCCTGTGAGCTGGTCAATGGCCACATCGCCCACGGTGGGCGGGTTCGGACACTCAAGTTCCGAGCCTTCGCCGGGAACGGGAGGATTGTCCGGATTATCTCCGCCTCCGGGGTTGTCGCCACCGCCGGGATTATCGCCTGGCTGTTCGGGCTCTCCGCCGGGTACCCACTTCATGGAGTAAACGTTTATGCCGCTTCCCATGGAATAGACATATACCAGGTCGCCATCGGCCGCATCTACCGCAACGGAAACGGTCTTGGAATCCGATGCCTTTCCGGGAAGCACATAGCCTTCCTCCGTAATGGGATTGCCGTTGATCGCGATGTTTATTGAGCGTTCAGCATCACCGCTGGAACGGCCGATGAGAGTAAGTGCTCCGGGGCCGTTTACGCAGAATATCAGGTTGTTACGCTTGCCGATGACACCCGTTCCGCCAAACTGTACACGCGACATCTTGGTGCCGGAAGTATATGCGGTTTCGTTGCTCTTGAACTTGAATTTGCCGTAGGTAATCTTGGTCTCTCCGGTAGTTTCGTCAACGCCTTCGGTCTGACCGGCAAGATAGCCGAGCCCGGTGTCGATGAAGTTTTCTCCGTCGGGCGATATCCATTCGGTTTGGCCTGAAGCGTTCGTGTTGATAAGAGCGTCAAAGACGCTTCCAGCCCATGTGGTGGTTTGGGTGAGCTTTGGCAGCTGCCCGCCGAAAGGATCCTCAACCACAACAACAGGCTTCTCGGCCGCGAACTGAATCACGGTAACCTTGTCCATGCCGCTATCGTTGGTGAAAGTGATTTCGCCGCGGCGCTCCTCGTATGCCTCATTGGGAAGCACCTCAAAAGACATCACGCTCTCGATCAGGGCCCTGACGGTTGGAGTGGGAACGATCCAGTCCTTGGCGTCATCGGCCACCGTTGCAGTGATTTCGGAAGTGCCCTTGAGGTTGATCACGATGGTTCCGCCGGCGGCCAGCACCTCATATTCCTTGTCGGCAATAATCAGTGCGCCCTTATGCATCTGGGTAACGGTGAGCGTCTTCGAAGCATTCTCACAGGTAATCGTGATTTCCGCCGTGCGCGCATCGTACTCCTCGTTGGGAGCGGCAGTAACCGTAAGTGTCTGATGCCCAGCTTCTCCGGAAGTGGCGGAAAGCTCTGCCCATGGTTTAGACGAGGTGGCCGTCCACGCCTTAGTAGCCTTGAACGTGAACGTAGCGGTACCGCCTTCATCAGAAACTGCAGCCGTAGCCTCGCAGGTGAGTGTTACCTCACCCGCGGGCTCCGGTTCAGGTTCCGGCTCAGGCTTCTCCTTACAGCCTGCAAACAGCAGGGCGGCAAGGGCTGCAAGAATAATATTAATGCGTTTCAGTATCATTTTTCTACTTCTTCAACAATAACATAGAAGAGACCAACTTCTCCTGATTTACCAAATGAGTAGGATGTACCTTCACTCAGACTGATGACACCGGAATCAATTAAATCGGCTTTTCCGTCTGTCCATGTCAGAGAGTAATCTGTACCGTTAAACTTCATTGTCGCAGTAGTATTTGTATTTCTACTTGCGCTATAGAATCGAACAGTGGAAGTAAAACCGGTTCTAGTTGTAAAACTCACATTATTGCTGCTGTCAATCTTCTTGGCATAGGTAATTACATTTCCGCCAATAGTGTAACTATCAACCCCAAAATAAGGTTTGGAGCCGGAAGCAGCACATTTCAGTGTAGAGGAACCGGATACTGTGAAATATGAACCTGCCACACCATCTGCGGTTTGGGCATCTCCTCCTGAGGAATTCAGGCAGAAAATATAGGTATGCTCTTCCGGAGCCAGACTTCCGCCAGAAGGAGCTTGCTTAATAACCACATCCTTAGTCACTGTCTCCGCAGGACTATTGTATGTATAAGTCAGGCGGACAGTAGCTGTTTTTGCAGTAGCTTCAGTATTCGCATCGCAGGTGAATGTGATGGAACCGGAAGAAGGTGTACCGAGTACCAGGCTGGAGATTGTACTGGTACCCTGGATTGCTGCAGTCAAAACGCCGCCTGTCACTTCATTATCCACTGTATAGGTTATCGTACCGGCCTCATCTGTAGCCTCTATATTAACATTAGAAGCGTTAATCACAGGAGGAATAACAGGAATAGAAGGGCTTCCGAAGTCATATAGTTTACCTATTTCCAGTTTATCATCGGCCATAGAGGTGCTGGTCCTGCTTTTTTCAACGCCATTGTGAGTATAGGTAATGGTAACGCTGGTCATTTTGTTAGCCGTATTGGGAATAGCGCAAAGGTAGTAATATGAACCTTTCACAAATGTTCCCACAGCTTTGAGTTCAGCTGTACCGCTATTATTCGTGGTAATGGCGCCATTTTCTGTAGAATAAACAGGGCGTTTCTGCGCGGCATTCTTGCCGAAAGTGATTTTTAATGCAGTGATATTATCATCAGGAATCTGAACTCCAAGATATGCAACTCCATGAGTGAATGTCAGATTTCCATCGGCATCTGCCTTTGCAGTCATAATACCCAAAGAGGGATCAAAACCACCTTCAACTGCAGCCTGTTCATTCACAGTCAGTCCGGAATTCACTTCAAGAGATGCAGGTAGCGATGCCGTCTTGATTGCTATGGTAGAAGGATAAAAAGCGAAGTACTGGGTATGGGTGCCCATTGTCTGTCCTTCTTCAATCTCAAATACGGCACTCTTTGTTCCCTGGCCGGATTTGATAGTGAAAATTGCCTGTTGTACATCCTGCCCTTCCGTATATCCAATAACACGAATCTTATCTCCGGCAGCCCAAAGGATACTGGGACGTGCCATGGTTGTTTTGGTGAGAGGTGACTCAGGCATTGAAGCCGTAAACGTGGTTATTCCGTTATCTCTGGTTTCGGCATTATTAATATCTTCGACCTTATTGCAGGAGAAAAGTGATACAGCGCATAAAGCGAGTACAATATAAGTAAGTCTCTTCATAGCACAATCCTCCTTAACTCCAAATTGCTGATGAATAATCGACCTCCTCCAAATCTTCTGTAGAGGAATTTCCGGTTGTTCCGCCGGGGATGCCGCCTGTGGCGACAAAATTTGCCTCTGTGCGGATTGTAATCTCTTCCGCGCAGGGCGATACGTAAAATAGTTTTAGTTTCATAATGTGTGTATTTTGTTTTTTAGATTTCTCGACAAGCTCGAAATGACAATAAAAGGGTTGCTCGAAATGACAATGGGTTGCTCGAAATGACAAGGGCTAAAGGGTAACGCCTTGTTTGAAGATGGCGATTTCGCGGTAGCCGCTTTCTTCGCTGCGGACGGGGCGGCCGGAGGCAACGTCAAGGACAAAGTCGATGAAGCGGCGGGAGACCGTTTCCATGGGCTCGTCCTGGGCCAGGACGCCGGCGTTGAAATCTATCCAGTTGGACTTGTTCAGCGCAAGAGGCGTATTGGTGGATATCTTCGCCGTGGGCACGAAAGTGCCGAAGGGAGTTCCGCGGCCTGTTGTGAAAAGCACAATCTGGCAGCCGGAGGCGGCAAGAGCCGTGGAGGCAACGAGGTCGTTCCCGGGGGCCGATAAGAGATTGAGCCCCTTGACGGACAGCCTCTCGCCATACTTCAGGACGCCGCGCACGAGGGAGCCGCCGCATTTCTGCGTGCAGCCCAGGGACTTTTCTTCCAGCGTGGAGATTCCGCCCGCCTTGTTTCCCGGCGAGGGATTCTCGTAAACGGGCATGCCCTGCTTCATGAAGTATTCCTTGAAATCGTTTATAAGGTGAACCGTCTTGTCGAACGTTGCTTCGTCCTGGCAACGGTTCATAAGGATGGTCTCAGCGCCGAACATTTCCGGAACCTCGGTAAGAACAGTCGTTCCCCCCTGCTCCACAATCCAGTCTGAGAAAACGCCCAGAAGCGGATTTGCGGTAATGCCGCTGAGGCCATCGCTGCCGCCACACTTGAGTCCCACACGAAGCTCACTCACAGGCACGTCCTCGCGGACATCCTTGCTGGCCACCTCGTATATCTCGCGCAGCAGTTGCAGGCCGTATTCCACCTCATCGCTCACCTTCTGGGTGACGAACATCTTCACGCGGCTCTCGTCCACGGGGCCGACCAGCTCGCGGAACGCATCCAACTGGTTGTTCTCGCAGCCAAGGCTCACCACCAGAACGCCGCCGGCGTTGGGATGGTGCACCATATCGGCCAGGATAGTGCGGGTGTTCTCGTGGTCGCCGCCCAGCTGCGAACAGCCGTAATTGTGCGGAAACGCCACGATTGCATCAACAGAAGATTTCTCGACTTCGCTCGAAATGACAGTTTTGTCATCTCGACCAAACGAAGTGCGCGGAGAGATCTCATTTTTGAACCGATCGACTATTTGCTGGCAGATTCCGTTCACACAACCAACGGTAGGAATCACCCAAATTTGATTGCGGATGCCCACCTGGCCATCGGCGCGGCGATAGCCTTGGAACGTTAGAGATTTCTCCACGCGGCCTTCGGCCTTGGTCGAAATGACAGAAGTCTCCGACGGCGCCGAAACCGGCTCATACTTATACTCCAGAAGGCCATCGAGGTTGGTTTTGATGCACGTGTGGTCCACCATGGAGCCGGCGGGGGCGTCCTTTGTAACGTGGCCGATAGGATAGCCGTACTTGATTACGTTGTCGCCTGCCTTAAGCGCGGAAAGCACAATCTTGTGGCCGCGGGGCACATCCCCAAGAAGGGTTACCCCCTCAACCACCTCGCCTTTGGAGAGGTCTTCAAGGGCGACGGCAACGTTATCGGCAGGATTGATTTTGATATATTTCATGAGATTTTAGCTGAAGCTATCTTTCGTAAACTCAGGTCTCGACAAGCTCGAAATGACAACTAAAAATTAAAATAATTTTTGGCGTTGTTGTAGGAAATATCCTCCACCATCTTGCCGATGGTGTCCAGTTCGCTCGCGGGCAGTTTGCCTTCCTCAACGTCCTTGCCAAGGACATCGCAGAGGATGCGGCGGAAATACTCGTGGCGGGGATAGGAGATGAAGGAGCGGCTGTCCGTGAGCATGCCCACGAAGCGCGAAAGCAGGCCGAGGACGCTCAGGGCGTCTATCTGCTTGCGCATGCCGTTCTCCTGATCCAGGAACCACCAGCCGCTGCCGAACTGCATCTTGCCGGGGAATGTGCCGTCGTTGAAGGTATAGGCCATCGTGGTCATGACCTCGTTGTCCTTGGGATTGAGGCAGTAGAGGATGGTCTTGGCGAGTTTGTCCTCGGAAGCCAGACGGTCAAAGAACTTGTGACCGGCGGCTGCGGTGGGAAGGTCGTGGATGGCATCGTATCCGGTATCCGGGCCAACCAGGTTGAACATCTTGGAGTTGTTGTTGCGGATAGCGCCCACGTGGAACTGCTGGGCCCAGCCGGCCTCGGCGTCCATGACTGCCATGTCGTGCAGGAAAGCGCTGCGGAACTTGTTCAGCTCCACTTCCGAAGGCCTCTTGCCAAGGAGCACAAGTTTGAAGATAGCTTCGATTTCGATCTGCTTGTAATCGGCGGCATAGAAGGTCTCCAGGCCGTGGTCGCTGAGTTTGCAGCCCATGAAGGCGAAGAAGTCGTGACGGATCTTCAGGGCTTCGATAAGGTCGGCATAAGAGTCGATTTCCTTGTTCGCAGCCTCGCCCAGCTTCTTCAGATATTCCTTGTAAGAGGCGGGATCCTCGATTGCCATAGCCTTGTCCGGGCGCCATGCGGGGATGACCTTGGTGCCGAAAGGCTTGTCCAGGATCATCTTGTGGTAGCGGAGGTCGTCGGCAGGGTCGTCGGTCGTGCAAACCACCTCCACTCCGAACTTGCGGATGAGGGCCTGGCCGCGGAATTCCTCCGTCGCGAGCTTTGCATTGCACTCCTCGAAAATCTCACGCGCGGTGGCGGGGCACAGAAGTTTGTCGATGCCGAAAACGCGGCTCAGCTCCAGGTGAGTCCAGTGATAAAGCGGGTTCCTCATGGTGTAGGGAACGGTTTCCGCCCACTTCTGGAAGGTTTCCCAGGCGCTGTACTTGCCGCCGGTGAGATACGCCTCGTCCACGCCGTTCGCGCGCATTGCGCGCCATTTATAATGGTCGCCATAATGGCCGTCTACCAGCCAGAGCTGGGTGATGTCGCGGAACTGGATATTCTCCGCAATCTGCTGCGGCACCAGGTGGCAATGATAGTCGATGATTGGCATGTGCTCTGCATGCTCGTGATACAGTTTCTGCGCAGTCTTGGTCTGCAGCATGAAATCCTTGTTGATGAATGACATATATCTTTTATTTTAGATTTCTCGACAAGCTCGAAATGACAAATGGAAGTGAGTCGGGGTATCACCCCCGGCTCACTTAAAAGGGTTACTTGCTGTGGAATTCAATCTTGTAGAATGCCAGGCCGTTGGTAACGGTGTAAACCGCAACTTCACCAGCCTCAACTTCAAATTCCATAACTTCAGGACTCGTGGCGCCAACCTTGCAGACTGTGGTCTGCTCCGTGCCGCTGGCATCCTTGACGGCAACCGCGCGGCCATCGGTAGCGGGATCGTTACCGGTGTTGGACACGGTGATGGAAACCGTACCTGCCACACCAACCGTGAACTTGAACACGCGGTCGTTGTTGGCATAGTTGGATTTACCGCCGAACTGGATGTAATACCAGGTTTGGTCGCCAATCGTACGCTTGTTCCACTTGCTCTTGGAGGTGCTGTTGAACTTGAGGTTGTTAACCTCGGACGACCAGTTCGTGATATCGGAACCGGCAGTTCCCTTGGCAGCAAGTTCTTCCACCCAGTCGGCATCCGAGAAGTTCCAGACATGGTCTTCCTTCACCGGGCCGCCGCCTACGATTTCCTTGTAGTCGAACTTGAGCTGATAGAATGCCAGACCGTTGGTAACGGTGTAAACCGCAACTTCGCCAGCCTCAACTTCAAATTCCATAACTTCAGGACTTGCAGCGCCAACCTTGCAGACTGTGGTCTGTTCCGTACCGCTGGCATCCCTGACGGCAACTGCGCGGCCATCGGTAGCGGGATCGTTACCGGTATTGGACACAGTAACATACAACTTGCCGGCTGCAGGTGCTGTGAACTTGAACACGCGGTCGTTGTTGGCATAGTTGGATTTACCGCCAAACTGGATGTAATACCATGTCTCATCGCCAATCGTGCGCTTATTCCACTTACTCTTCGAGGTGCTGTTGAACTTGAGGTCGTTAACCTCGGACGACCAGTTCGTGATATCGGAACCGGCAGTTCCCTTGGCAGCAAGCTCTTCCACCCAATCAGCATCCGAGAAGTTCCAGAGTAGGGTCTTCTCTACCTCAACCCCGGCACCGCCCTTGGGCTGGACCGCGAAGGAAGCAGAGCCCTTGGCCGACTCCTGATAGTAGATATCGCCGTCTGCAGGCACAGCCTGTACGGTAACGGAGAACAGACCTGCGGTAAGTGCAGCCACGTCTTCACCTGCAATGGTGTATGTGGCCTCTTCAACAGAATATGCCTTGTTCTTGAAAACAAGTTTGTATCCTGCGGCATGGTCGATTGCAGACCAGGTGACGGTTACAGCAGTTGCATCGCCTTCGGTGATGGTAACAGGGTCAACCTTAGGCTGAGGAGTTGCCAGAACGCGGTCGCCACCGGTGGCGTCCAGGCTCCAGGCGAGCTTGGTGAGGGAGATGGCGCCGGTGGAATACAGGTACACGGTGCCTTCACCGGTAACCTTCGGGATGATAACCTTCTGGACATCGCCCTTGGAAGGAGTCATCACACCGCCCTGCACTGCGTAGCCATTGTCGTCGAACAGGGCCACAACCACGGAGGATGCGCCGCCATCGGCAACAAGAAGATCCACGGAGCCGGGGGTATTCACCTTGAAGGAGAGATAGCCTTCGGTGGGCTGACCTTTCTTGTTCAGGGCCGATGCTCCCAGGAAGTTGATGCCGTTATTTCCGCTGAGCGGAGCGGCCTCGCTGCCAACAAGAAGGAGTTCGTCGCGTACGCGGCTGTTCTTGATCTCGCCGGCAAACAGGCTTGCATCCTGAAGATTCCACACATGAGCGCCTGCGAGGACGTTCTGGGTGAGGTCTTCTTCCTTCTCCACATAGGAAATCCACCACTTGGGAGCGCCAACCTTCTTGGAGATGAGGTCTGCGTTTGCAAGCTGGAAGAAGTTACCCTTGGAGTTGTAGCAGGGATCTGCGCTGAGCACGGTGAATCCGGTCTCGGCGGCAGTTGCCTTAATGAAGAAGTCCTTGCCGCATGCGAATGCGTAGTTGTCTTCTGCTGTGAGGGTGGGAATCACGGTCTCTCCCTTGTTCTGGAAGAGCTGGGCATAGTCTTCAGTGCCATCGGCCGTCTTGCCGCCATCGACATAGAGGAAGAGATTCTTCTTCAGTGTCATGTTCATGGGAACACGGATGGCGAAGACGCCACGGTTATTGGTGTTGTCGATGGTGACGATAGCCTTGACGGTGTTGTTCTCGAACTTCATTCCCTCGGTGATGGTGAGGTCTTCACCGGCCTGGTCGCCAAGGCGGAACAGGGTGCGGATACCGTCCCAAATCGAGCAGTTCACGATCTGGATGGACTTCACTGTGGAATGGGTGTTCTTACGGAAGTCTACGCAGTCGCCGCCGGGAGCGGTTGCAACCTCGTAGATGTCGCAGGAGTCGAAGATGATGTCACCCACAGTGAGAACGTCGGTGGTGGCGGTCTTGTTGTTATAGAACAGACCGGCCTTGAAATGAGTGATTCCGCAATTGACGAACTTCACCGTTCCAAGGGTTGTTTCACCGCCGGAGTAGTTCACAAGGTGGTTGTGAACTTCACCGTCGTTGAAGAGAATGTTCTCGCAGATGATATCCATTCCGGACGCGCAGATTGACGACACGTCGAAGTTACCGGCCACTACCGGCATGCTGCCGTCGGCACCCATTTCACCAACGATATGAACGCTGGCGGTGGGTTTGGAAGCGCCCAGGGTGTAAGGCGAACCGGCGAGTGTGAGGTAGATTTCTCCACCCGCATTCACGGCTGCAACCAGGGCTTCGCTTGTGGAAACCTGAGTCATTGTTCCGGGCTCCGCCATGGTCCAGGCGTCAACCGCACCGCGGGAAGCGCTCATGTAGTAGAGCACGAGCTGGTACTCGGTGGAGGCGGAAAGGCCGGAAACCGTTGCGGTACCGGAGTTCTTGTCGGCATCCACAAGGTCGTACTTCACCTTGGAGCCGCCCTTGACGGGGCTGGCCTCGATATGGGTAACCTCCTTGTAGTCGGACACTTCGGTGCTCCACTTGAGGGATACGGAAGTGGACGTGCGGGTGACAATCTCCATGAAGAGGTTGTCCTTCACGGCATAAGTGGAAGCGTGGCCGTCGTAGACCGCCCAGTTGGAGGCCTGTTTGGTTTCGGACAGGGCCTGCACCTTGAAGTAGTACTTCTGGTCGGCGGTGAGACGCACGGTGTAGGGAACATTGGCAGGAAGGATGGTTTCGTCAAGGGCCGGAACAGTTATCATGGCCTCATCGGTATAAACCACGAGGTTGTAGCTGTCGGCATCCTTGTTCACGTCCCAGCCGAAGGTTACATAGTCGCCTGTGGCAACATCTACCTTTGCCGATAGATTCTGAGGCTCCAGGCAGCGGGCAAGATTGATGGAGGTAATCTCCTCGAAGGCCTCGCCCACGCAGGAGGAAAGGATGGCAAGCGTCGCTAACGCCGCCCCTGCGGCTTTGAGTATGCTAAATTTTTTCATAGTCATTAGTTGTTATCGTAGCCGTAGTCATTCTTAATCATACCCTGGCTGTTGATAATCGTCGTGCGGAATATCGGCCAGAACATGTGCTGCACGGGATCGGCATCATAGATACCATTGATGAGAGCATCGTACAGGCCCGTGTCATTTCCCTTGGAATCCACAGTCTTGGTGAAGTATTCGGCCTTCTTCTCCCATGCGCCCTGAGGCTTGGTGTTTTCGCCGTTGAAACCGTAAACGATGAGTTCGGTACCGTCTACCTGATAGTAGACGTCGCCGTACAGGCCGTTAACGCCAGCATACTTGCCGGTGAGGTTGCGCAGGGCGGTCATATCGGCCTTGGCTGCGTCAAGCTTGGTCTTGAGGAGGTTCCAGCGGATGAGGTCGAACTTGCGGGTCATTTCTCCGCAGAACTCGAAGGCACGCTCGTCAACGATGGCGTCGAACATGGCTTCCTTGCTGCCGATAGCAGCGACATAGGCCTCCGCCTTGGCTTCCTTGCCCTTGAAAGCGCGTTCGCGCACAGGGAGGAGGTAGTCCTTAGCGTCATCAAGCTTGTTCAACTCATTGGCTATTTCGGCGGCCATCAGGAGGATGTCGGCATAACGGAGCACAACGGGCTTCACGCCGTCGTCGTTACCGCCCTTATAGGGGTTGGAGGTCATCCATTCGAAACGGTATTTTCCGAAATACCACCTCTGGATGCCGGGAAGTTCGGGCTCGTCGTCGGAGTTCCAGCGCCAGTTCACGCAAGTTACGTCACGGCGTACGTCGTCCTTGTCGTAATTGAACCACATTGTGGGAACCGGGCCGGCATCACCGCCACGGGTAACCGTTGCGCCGCCTGCAAAGGAGGAACCCTCGCTGCGAACAGCAAACGTATAGTTCCAGCGGCCGCGGCCGTTGGAGAACGGAATCACGAAGAGAGTCTCGTGACCGGGGCCTGCAACAAGATTATTGCAGTTGCTCTGGTTCTTCCAATAGGTCTCGAAGTCTTCCAGGGAAGCAGTATTCGATTTGATAGCATCCTCGAGGAAGGCAAGGGCCTTCGGATAGAGAACGTCCTTCGTGAGCTCGGGATCGTCCGTGAGACGGTTCGAGCCGAGGTCGTCACCCGACATGTCGTCCGGACGCATGGCGTAACCGGAAGCCATGAGTGCGATGCGTGCGTACAGGCCTTCCGCAAACAGTTTGTTCACGCGGTCGGTGCGCATCGTGGCGGCAGAAGCGCCGGGATAAGGCAGGTAAGGGATGGCCTCTTCGAGGTCTGCCAACAGCTGCTTGTAGATTTCATCACGGCTTGCCTTGGGCACATAGATATTGTCACTGGTCACGGGAGCGAACCGGGCAGGAACA
>JAEEUZ010000188.1 GCA_016290725.1 Bacteroidales bacterium
TCTCCTATGCTCCCTACTTCGTCACTGAAAAGGGGAACTGGTTTTGCAACGAGTTCGTTGAAAGGGCCAAGGTCACAAAGTGGGGCTGCCCGGAAAGTATGAGCGACAAGCACGCCGATTTTTCCAGCGTACGGATAGTGGAGAACACCCCGGCTCGCACCGTGGTGGTTTGGCGCAGTATCCCGGTTGGATTAAACCAGAAGATTCCCTTCCAGAGCGAGGAAACCCAGTGGGGGGATTGCTCGGAAGAAACGTACATCTTTTATCCTGATGGCGCTTGCGTGCGCAAGATGGAGGTATGGACTTCCGCTCCCGGTGCATGGATGGAGTGGAGTCAGAGCCTGGAGGTGCTCCATCCCTTTCAACGTCCGGAAGACGTGCTTGACGCTTCGCACATTATGTCCGTTGCAGCAATGGACGGTCGGAGCGAAGGGTATGGTTGGAATTTCGAAGGGGACAAAAGACAGGACTGTCCATCATTGGAGGGTGCAAACATTCAGGTTACCTATTTAAAGAGCTTATGGAATCCGTTCCTAATCCTGGAAGACGGCAACGGCTTCAATGAAAAAGGCGGCCGCGGCCCGCGAATTGACCGATACGCTGGAAGATGGTCCGATTACTCCGATTTTCCCTGGCGCAATCACTGGCCTGTAACACAGGACTATGTGATAGGCAGGTATGCCTGTGTAGCAGATGCAGCATCCCAAACCTACACCGCCACACAGTATAACGCCCCGCACAGCGTGGAATGTATCATCCCGGGCTCGCTTCCAGTTGTTTACAACCCGGGCATCGAGCCGCGGTACACTTCGAAAGTATCGCCTGAAGAGCTGTCCTCTACATGGAAGATAACCAAACTCATGCTCTGCGGCTGTACTAAAGACGATGCAGCAGACCTCCTTCCCCTAGCCAAATCCTGGCTCAGGGCCCCTCGCATCACCTGCAACGGCAAGGAGGTGCCGTACGATGTTACCCAAAGGGCGTATGTTCTAGAGATCTCTCCACGCGGTCCTTCGGACCTTGGTCGAGATGACAAGGGGGTTGTCATTTCGAGCGAAGTCGAGAAATCTCACGTGTTCAACGTGCAGGCCTCCGCAGAGCACCCCGCCCACGGCCTCTGCATAATCATCCCCGGCGAGAGCGAGGCTCCATCGGCCCTGAAAGTGGACGGGAAGGAGTACGCGGAGTTCAAGGCCGGAGTAAAAACAGAATGGGACGGTCCCAGCCTTATTCTCTGGCTTCCGATTAATTCAGACAAAGCATTTGAAATACAGATATGAGACGCATTACACTTGCCCTGATCGGCCTTTTCCTTGCAGCGGTAGCCGCCTTTTCTCAGGAACTTGAATTCACCGACGCAACGAAGCTTACCATAACAGGAAAGGTTTTTCCGAATACTCCCAATCCCTACGAGCGCATGGATTTCTCCATCACCTACGGCTGGGAGCACAAGGACAGCACCCTTCTGGAAATGTCTTCCGGAGTAATCGTGGCTTTCAAGACCAATTCCCCGTCCATCTGGGTAAAACCGGAGTTCAAGAGTCTCACCGGATCCCGCAATTCAAGTTGGGCTTGCCGAGGCTTCGACCTTTACATTAAAAAAGATGGCAAATGGCTGTGGGCCGGCGTGTGCAATTATCGGATGGAGTTAGAGACGGAAAACGGGAAAGCCCGCTCGCTGGTGAATAATATGGACAGTTCCATGAAGGAATGCATCCTCTACCTTCCCATCGAAAGCAAGGTGAGCGCTCTTGAAATCGGCGTTGAACCCGGAAGCATTCTGGAAAAAGGCGCGGAACCCTTCCGTCACAGGATTTGCCTGCATGGCTCCAGCTTTATGCACGGAGTCGCAACCGGCCGAGCAGGGCAAACCGTACCCGGATATCTGTCCCGCGCAACCGGTCTTCAGTTCTGCAGCCTTGGCGTGAGCGGAGACTGCCGCATGCAACCCCAGTTCGCACGTGCACTTGCCCAGGCCGATGTGGAGGCTTTCGTGTTCGACGCCTTTTCCAACGGAAATGCCGAAACGGTGCAAAAGAACCTTTTCCCCTTCATCGAGACGCTTCAGGCCGCCCATCCGGGCAAACCGCTGATTTTTATGAGCACAATCTGGCGTGAGCGCCGGAACTTCGACCTTGAACACGACAAAGTGGAAGGCGACAAGATAGCGATGGCAGACAGCCTGATGAAGATTGCCGTGAAAAAGTACAAGCACGTGTACTACATCAAGTCCAGCGCCACGAACCCCTCTCACGACACCACCGTGGACGGCGTGCATCCCGGAGACTACGGCTACTCCCTCTGGGCCGAATCCGTTCGCAAACCCATCCTCCGCATCCTTCGCAAATACGGAATAAAGTAGGCGATGGACAGACGGGATTTCATAAAGAATTCACTCCTCGCAGGAGCCGGGCTTATGCTTGCCGACTGGAAGGATGCTTTTGCCGCTGGCTGCCACGACAACCGTGCCGGGAAGCCCTGGCAGGGATGGAAGGAAGGACAGTTCCAGATTCACTTCATCTACACCGGAGTGGCGGAATCCATGTTCCTTATTTTCCCGGACGGCACATCGATGCTTCTGGACTGCGGCGACTTTGACGCCCTTGCCCGCGGGGAAAAAGCCGTTCCGCTTCTGCCCAGTGCCCAAAGGCACTCCGGGGAGTGGATAGCACGCTATGTTTCGCGCGTGAATCCAGCAATAACGGACGTGGACTATATGCTCCTGTCCCACTACCATAACGACCACGCCGGCAGCGACAAGTTCTACGCAGAGAAGATGATTCGTGACGGGCAGGAGTACTGCCTCAGCGGCTTTTCCCAGGCAGCCGAAACATTGAACTTCCGTAAGGCCATCGACCGCTGTTATCCGGACAAACCCGATTCTCTTCAGTACGCAGATACTGATACAGTTGACCACATGCGCCGTTTCTACGCTTATATGGAGAAGCACCGGGGGCTGCAGATAGAGAAATTCCGTCTTGGCGCCACGGACCAGATTGTGCCCCTTCATCGGCCCGGAAAGTATCCTTCCTTCCAGGTACGCAATATCTGCGGAAACGGATATATCGCGTATCCTGACGGCTCAATCAAAGACCTCTTCCAGGCCCGGAAGGAAGCCGGAAAGGTCACGAAGAACGAGAATGCAATGTCCCTGGGCATGATATTCAGCTACGGCCCGTTCCGCTTCTACACCGCCGGAGACTTCTCCGCAAAATTCAATGACCCGGACGGCACTCAGCGCTTCATAGAGGACGATATTGCCGATGTCTGCGGCCACGTGAATGTGGCGAAAGTGAATCACCACGGGCACAACTCCATGAGCGCCAAACTCGTTAAGGCATTGAGCCCCCAGGTATGGGTGAGCTGCGTATGGGACCAGCTTCACAACCTGCCGCCCTGCATGGAACTGCTGTCAGACCGCAGCATCTACCCGGGAAGCAGAATCATCTGCCCCACCATCATGCCCGCAGAGCGCCGCGAAAAAGACGGCGATGCCGCCTGGATGAAAGACGTTGCGCCCGAATCCTATGATGGCGGCCACGTGGTCGTGAACGTAGAAAAAGGAGGCCGGCGTTACTCGGTCTCCTGGTTAACTGCCGCCGACGAATCCATGACGGTTCGCAGCGTCCTGAATTTCAAATAGTAATCAGTCTTCCCGCCAACGGGTGTGGAAGAACTCGCCGCGGGGACGGTCGGTGCGTTCGTAGGTGTGGGCGCCGAAATAGTCCCGCTGAGCCTGCA